>CAYQTY010000117.1:0-1379 GCA_964420535.1 uncultured Leptolinea sp.
CGATGTTTTAGAAGCCCCCCACAAAGAGATCGTGTGGTTCGAGCATTCGGGTCACAACCCGTGGGTTTCAGAGGCGGATGAGTTCGTCAGGGTGGTGGTGGAGAAGGTGTTGAAGGAAAAGCCGTAAGAAAGCCGGGCTCAATTGTTCACATTTGTAGGTTGGGTCATGACCCAACCTACACGGCCGGCACGTCCTCCACCCTCTCCACGCCCTCGCGATACGCCTGACCGATCAACGCCGCGCCCACCAGCTCAATGTAGACAATCCCCACCAGCGGAATGACGAACATCAAACACATCAGCACAATGGTCATGTAAAACAGGTTGGCAATCAGGTAGATCACGGAAAGCATGCCAAACAGTATCAACAGCGCCACGGCGAATCCCCCGGCATTGGCTTTCATCACCTGCCACCAGGCGGTGAAGTCAAATCCGGCCGAAAACGAATCCATTGCCACGGTGTGACTCACCGCCGCGGGAAGAACGCAGAACAAAAGAATGCCCAGGAATGTGACCGCGAACATCGAGAGCATCACCACACCAAAAGAGATCAGCGGCAGCAATACCGCCGCCCCCTCCGGGTCGGATCCTTCCATCGCGACCAGTCCTACAAAAGACACCATGTAAAAACCAAAACCGGCTAAACCGATGATCAACAAGGGAACCTGGTACAGGAATGTGACAGCGAACAGGCGCCAGCCGTCACTCAGCAGTTTGCCCCAATCCGTCCATTCCGGCATAGAGGGTTCTTCCTTATCCACGATCACATTGTGCATGATGCGGTACATATACCCGTTGACGAACAACGCGGGGATCAATGGCACCACGCCGGTAGCAAACATCAACCCCACTGCGGTGAAGAACTTGCCGGCCCAATCCGGGTCTTTGAATGGATAGGTCAACATGGATTGCAGGTTCTTTGTGGACAGGCTTTCTGACATGGATCCTCCGGGATCAGGAAGTCGTTTCAGGTTGCAGCGCGGGAATAGCATTCCCCCGAACGTACCTATTATAGGATCACGCCGCCCCGCGCGCAATATCGCGGAACAAATGTCTCTGTACCCCGAGAAATCAAACCCGTTTTAGCGGTTCAGCCGCTTATGGATGCCTTTCATCTGCCGGTAGATCTGCTTGAACACACTAAATTTTTCGGTATACAACGCGCGGTTCTGCGGATCGGGCATGTAGACCTTTTTAAAACTGACCAGACCCGGGATATCGGAGAACGCCAGTTCCTTCAGCCCCACCGCGCCGATCCAGGCGGCGCCGCGCGCGTTGGCATACACCGGGTCCGCCACCTGTTTGATCTCCACGTTCATCACATCCGCGAAGATCTGGCACCAGATATCCGATTGCGCCCCACCGCCCACAATGTTGAT
>CAYQTY010000117.1:1389-9509 GCA_964420535.1 uncultured Leptolinea sp.
TACCTTGCGGCCGGTGAACTTCTGGAACGGTTCCAGCAGCCAGTTGGTGTTATACGCCACCCCTTCGAGGAACGCGCGGATGATATCTTCGCGCGTGTTATTCAGAGACAGGTTATACAGCCCGGCGCGCACGTATTTGTCGTCAATGGGCGCGCGCTCGCCCCAGATCCACGGGGTGTAAAGTACTCCGTTGCTGCCGGCCGGTACCCGCGCCGCAATGATATCCAACACCTTGAAGATATCGGGCACGTTCTCTTCCTGCAGCAGTTCGTCCTTGTGGTACAGGATGTTGTCGCGCAGGTAGGTTAAATTGCCCCCGGCGGTTGCCTGCAGGGCCGTAAGCAGGTAATGCCCCGGCAGCGCGCAAGGGACGGACGCCAGCGAGGTGGCTACATCCGTTTTCTTGAATGGTACATGCGCCGCCATCCATGAAGAAGTGCCGATGTACAGGTGGGTGGCATAGTCGTCAATGGTTCCCGCGCCGATGGCCGCCGCGGTGTTATCAACCGCCCCGGCCACTACCTTGACATCCGCCGGCAGGCCGAGTTGACCGGCCACATCCGGTTTGAGAGTGCCCACCACGGCCGTGCAGGGAAGAATTTCGGGGAATTTTTCGGCGTCAATGCCGCTGTTACGCACCAGATCGGGGGAATAATGGATATTGTCAGGATCACGGTTATCCGTCACCCACGAGGTGAGGATGGAATCGAACGTGGCGGTGCAACGCCCGGTAAGGCGCAGGTTCAGGTAATCGACCACGTTCAGGAATTTGCAGGTCTTCGCGTAAATCTCAGGGAAGTTGTCACGCACCAGCAGCATGTGTGACGCCGGGTCCTTGCCGGTGGTGGAAGGCATCCCGCCCGTCAACCGCACCCAGCGGGCGATTCGGTCCACGCTCAGGCTGTTCATGTTGACCCGCCCGTGGAATTGTTTGCGCAGGTTGGGCGCGCCGCGCATGTCCATCCACAGGATGCAGTTCATCAGGGCGTTGCCGTCCTTATCCACCGGAATGGTGCCTTCACCCTGTGTTGACGCGCAGACAGCCCGCACCCGCGCGCATTCTTCCGGGAAGCGCGCCAGCAGCCGCGCGGCGGTAGTCAGGAATACCGACCACCACTCGTCCGGTGATTGCTCCGCCCCGCCATCGGGCGTCAGATACAGGTTGACCGCCTGGCTTTCCCAGCCCAGCACCCGGCCGTCCGTCTGGATCAACGCGACTTTCATACTGGATGTGCCGTGGTCTATGGCGAGGATAAGCGGAAGAGAGGTCATAACGGAGTCCTGTAAAACAATTGGTTTGGGTTAAGATGCAGCCTGCGGTTCGGGGTCTTTCAACTGGCTGATCAAAACGATGCCGATCACCAGCAGGGCCAGTGCCAGCAGCAGCGCCGGCGTGAACGAACCATCGGGGGCTTTGACGGCTTCCATGATGTAGACGAACACCACCGATGCCTGCCCGAAGAGCTGGATCAGCCCGTTCGAGGTGCCTTCCGGCGTGGGGCGGGTGATCTCGGCGGCGAACTGCATGCCGATGGGCATGGCGCTGGTGAGGAAGAAACCCAGACCAAAGGCGGAAATGAAAAGGATCCAGAGGTTTGCGGCAAAGGTCAACCCGATGAGGAAGGGGATGGTCATGGCAAAGCCGAAGAGGATGAATTTCTTGCGCTTGTGTTGTTTGTCAGAGAACGGCGGGATGACCACCGCGCCGATCACGCCGCCCACCAGCATCAACGCGCCGAGTGTGCCGGCATCGGTGGGGGTGAAGCCGCGCGGGCGGATGATGTTTTCCACCCAGGTGGTGATGCCGTTGAAGATACCCAGCCCAATGAACGATACCGCCAGATACAACCAAAAGTATCGGTTCTTGAGGGCGTGCTTCAGCCCGTCCAGCATGAGCGCGCGCACTTCCTGCCCGGCCGGGCACGGCGGGGTAGGCGGGGTTTCGCGCGCGAGGATGATAAATAACAGGGCGGAAAAGGCTGCCACACCGCCGAAGATCATCTGCACATTCTGGATACTCATGGTCTCGATCAGGATGGGCGGCAGCACCATTCCGATGGCTGTGCCCACCAGGTTGGACAACGTCACCATTCCCACGGCAGTGGCGCGTTCTTCGATGGAGAACCAGTTGGCCGGCACTTTCGTCCACGCGTTGAGCAAAAAGGGTTGGGCGGCAGCAATACCGATGGTGGCTGCCAGTACGAGGGAATAGCTGGTGCCGGCAAAACCGCGCATCAACCCGAAGATACCCATCATCACCGCGCCGATGCTCACCGCCACGCGGAAGCCGTAGGTATCAATAACCCACGAAACCGGAATGGACAGCGGGATAAAGGCGATCATGAAAGACATGGCCAGCCAGCCGATCTGCAGGTCGGTCACGCCATAGTATTGGGCGGCGGGGCCGGTCACCGGGGCGTAGCTGATCCACAGCGTCTGGATGGTCAGGTTGATGAACATGAACACACCGATCACCACCCAGCGGTAAGGATATAACCTGTACTGATTGTCCATGATGTATTCTCCGGTCGCGGGATTTGTGGAATAAGCAAACCATCCCCGTCGGTTTGCCTTAGGGGATGGTTAATATTTTATGTCAAACGCACTCGCTCAGCACGGAGTCAAAGCGAGCCAGAGCATCGTCGATGACCGCGTCGGTATCAGCCATGGAGGTGTACATGCGCGATCCGGCGAGGGTGATCAGCCCGTTGGCCATGTAGGCTGCGCCCATATGTTCGATCATGTGCTTGCGCGGTGACAGCTCTTTGGCCAGGCGGATGGGGTTGCGGAAATCCAGCAGCATCACGCCGGAGGTTTCAAGGTGCACAATGGAACCCTGATTGTAGGCTACAAACGGCAGCCCGTGCTTTTCGATGATCGCGTTGAGGCCCGCGGTGAGCCGGTCACCCGCCTTGCCGGCGATGACCGGCGCGTTGGTGCGTTCCATTTCTTTGATGGCGTAATACCCGGCCACACACGAAAGCGGATTGGCGGAAAGCGTGCCGCCAATATAGGCTTTTTTGCCGATGCCGCCGATACCAGCCGCGAAGGTCATGATCACGTCACGCCGCCCGCCCACACCGCCGGCCATGGGGAAACCGCCGGTGACGCATTTGCCGAATACAGTCAGATCGGGTTTGACGCCGAAGTAACCCTGCGCGCCGCCCAGACCGAGGCGGAAGCCGGTGACCACTTCGTCAAAGATCAGTAGCGCGCCGAATTCGTCACACAGTTCGCGCACTTTCTGGTTGAAGTCATACGGAACAGGCCGGGTGCCGCTTTCCGGCCCCACCGGTTCAACAATCACCGCCGCCGTGCCGCCCACCAACTGGTTGAGGATCAACTGGCGTTTCAATGCCCCGAGGCTGTTGGGGAAGAATTCACCGGTGGACGAGGTGGCGCCCCACGGGATGCCGGCGGATTCCAAGCGGCCGGTGCCGGGCACGTGCAGCCCGTAGACCATCGAATCGCTCCAGCCGTGGTACGCGCCGCCCACTTTAATGACGATGCGTTTTTTGGTGAAGGTGCGCGCCGCACGGATGGCGGCCATCACACCTTCGGTGCCGGAACCGAGCATGCGGAACATTTCGATGGACGGCATATTATCGTGGATCAGTTTGGCCAGCTTGAGTTCATATTCATGGAACAGGCCGGTCACCGGGCCGCAGGACTGCAGCATTTCGGAGACTTTCTCGCGCACCGGGCCGTAATTGCTGCCCAATATCGTGGGTCCGCCGGCCTGCAGGAAGTCAATGTAACTGTTTCCGTCCACATCCCACATATGGGCGCCTTCGGCTTTTTCAATAGCGATCGGGAAGGGGTAATTGAAAGCCAGGTTGTGCTGCACCCCGCCGGGAATGTATGTCTTGGCTTCATCGGTCAATTCTTTGGACCGTTTGCATTTGTTGTCAAAATACGCCAGGTACTCCTGCATCTTTTCGGGCCGCACGGTTCGCATGGGCTGGCTGACCAGGTTATTTAACCGGGCGTAAACATCGTCAACATCGGGATACTGGCTGATGGCATATTGCTGTTCGCTCATGGGTCTCTCCAATTTAAATTGTTAATTTGACAAACCGGATGATCTGGCCAGCGCTTCCGTCACACGCTGCTCGACGGTTTTCTGGTCTTTGCGCAGTTTGGAAAATGCGATCTCGCGAACGGCCAGCGGGATCTTTCCGACCTTCTTATCGGTACACAACGCCAGCAGGTAAGCCAACGCGCATTTTTCAAGTACTTCCACGTTATCCAGGGCGCGGTCCATATCGGTGCCGAAAACCAGCGCGCCATGATTCTGCATCATGTAGGCGTTGTTGTGGTTCTTCACATGCTTCGCGACGGTATCTTTGAGCAGCCCGGTACCCGAAGGCATGTAGGGGATGATCTCCACGCTGCGGCCCAGGAAGCGTACCTGCTCGTCAAAGAGATGCGGGATGGGCGCATTGATCAGAGCCAGCGAACTGGTGTACACCTGATGCGTGTGGATGATGGCGTTGACATCCGGCCGGGCTTTATAAATGGCGCAGTGCATGCCGGCTTCCACCGATGGTTTCATGGTGCCCTGCAGGCGGTTCAGGTCAAAATCGAGCACGCAGACGTCATCAGGGGTCATCTTGAGGTAATCGTAATTGGAAGGGGTGACGGCGAACGCGTTCTGCCCCGGTATTCGCACGGAGACGTTGCCGCCGGTAGCCATCAGGTAGCCTTTTTCCACGAGAAGGCGGCACGAACTTACGATCACTTCCTTCATTTTCTGAATTTCATCCATACAGACCTCTCTTTTTATTCGGGGTTCTATGAATGCCGTATTGATTCAAAACAAAACAGTAAGGGGTTAGTCCGGTAAAGCGAAGAATAAACTTGACACTGTAAAGATTGTAGACCTTAAACTTGACAGTGTCAAGATTTAAAGCTAGGATTATTCCATGGCGAATCAAAAATACCATCACGGCGACCTGAAGAACGCGCTGATCACCGCCGGAATAGAGATACTGGCGGAAGACGGCGAAAGCGGGCTGAGCCTGCGCAAGGTGGCCGGGCGAGCGGGGGTCAGTCATTCCGCCCCCTACGCGCACTTTACCGATAAACAGGCGCTGATCGCCGCCATTTCGACCGAAGGATACCGGCGGCTACATGAGAAATTGCAGACCGTCACCCGTACCTTTTCCGGCGACCCGTTGCGTCAACTGGTGGAAGCCGCATGGGCGTACACCCGTTTCGCGCAGGATGACCCGGCACACTTCAAGATCACATTCTCGGGGATTCTGGAGAAGGAAAAGGATTATCCGGAGTTCGTGGAAATGTCCAAACGAAGTTTTTCGGTGGTGACAGATATCGTGCGGCTATGCCAGGAAGCCGGCGTTCTCGAAGCCGGGCCCACTGATGCCGTGGCTGTAAGTGTGTGGAGCATGGTGCATGGATTTGTTTTACTGCTGCTCGAAAACCAGATCTCGCATACTGTCACCGATCGTATGACGATCCGCGGCTTATTGATCTTCGCCATCAACCGGTTGACATCAAATCGTATTCCAGAAAGCTGGACAGCCGAACCAGTCGCAATAGATTAACTGACAAACCGGTTGCGGCCGGCTCTTTTTGCCGCATACAGTTTGTCATCCGCGCGTTCAATAAACGCGCTTGCGGTTTCGCCTTCATCCAGTTGGGCGATTCCCAGGCTGACAGTCACCTTAACTGAATTGTCAAATGACAACGACTCCACCGATTCCAATAAACGCCTGGCTAAAATAACCGCTTTTTCCAGGTCTGTTTCCGGAAGGACGATTACAAATTCATCACCCCCATACCGTCCAATTTTATCCATGATTCGGCATTGAGATTTTATCGTTTTTGAGACTCTCTTCAACACTGAATCACCCATTACATGCCCGTATGAGTCATTGATTTTTTTAAAATTGTCCACATCCAGAACGATGATGGAAAGAGGAATTTTATACCGTTCAGACCGGTCAATCTCTTCTTGAAGATTCGACACAATATACTGATGGTTATAGAGTCCGGTCATTGAATCACGAAAAACAAGCTGCTCCGTTTTTTCCAATTGACGGTAATACATATTGAACGCGGCAAGTATGATCATAAAATTACCGATGACAGCAAATACCGCCCCGATCACAACATCCACTTCCTGCATAGCCGGATCGGTATACTGGTAAATCCATTCCGGGTGGCGGAAATTGATCAAAATAAAGAACACAACTTCGAGGCAAAACAGAAACACAATTAAGAATGTGACAAGGTGGTCGCCTGGAGTATTCCTCCGGCCGACAACACTTATGGTAAGAAATGACACCAATAACGGAATAAAGTAAGGAATGGCGCTAAGATTCCCACCATTAAAAAACCATAGTGCCGGAAAATAGACGACAAGGAGAGTAATAATGCTGATGATACGGCTGATATTAAATTTTCCGCGAAACCGTGAAAAATAATACGCAAATACCAAAACGATAGTGTAAAAAATATTTCCGGCTATCAGGAATGGGCTCAACGATGCCATCCAGCTTTCTACTGCGGATAGGAAACAGAATAGAGCTCCAATCAGGCATGCCAGGTTAAAAATGCGGTTTATTTCTGAAAGACTGTCATCTCCACCCAACCAGGTTATTCCCCTCTGATAACTCATTAATGAGCCTCCGGATTGTGGATGCAAACTTTGTCGCGGCCGGCATCTTTTGCCTGGTAAAGGCTCTGATCGGCATTTTCGATCAGGTTATCAGCCGTATCCCCATTCTCAAATTGAGCGATCCCGGCGCTGCATGTCACTGTAAACTGCCGGTCAAATTCCAAACCGCGTATTTTTTCCAGGAGTCGTTTTCCTGAAACCATTGCTATTTCCGCGGTTGTTTCAGGCAGCACGATCAGGATTTCATCGCCGCCATAACGGCCGATAAGGTCAATTGACCGGCAATTGGTTTTAATCGCATGCGAGACCTGCTTCATTACGCGGTCACCCATGATATGTCCATAGGTATCGTTGATCTTCTTAAAATGATCCACATCCATGATCATAATAGATAGCGGAACACCACTGCGGGTCACGCGGTTGATTTCTTCCGTCAGCCGGTTGACAATGTGGTTATGGTTATAGAGTCCGGTCATCGCGTCAAGAATGGCGATCTCATTAACCCTGTCCAGTTGCCGATAATACAGCCCCAGACAAGCCCTGATGAGCATGTAATTCCCAAAGATCGCAAAAATTGCGCCAAAAATAGTATCCACCATCTGTGCAACCGGATCAGGGTACTTGTATATCCATTCAGGATGGATAAATTCGATCACAATAAGGCTGATAACAACGGCGGAGAAAACCAGAGCCATTACAACGCTTATGACCTTGCTGCGCTTTGATTCCCACGGATCGATGATCGAAATGGTAACAAATGAGATGATCCCCGGAATGAAATAGGGTATGGAGCCCCGGTCGCCGCCGTTAAAAATCCACAGGATGGGGAAATATCCAAAGACAAGGATCAGGATTGAAATAATCCGAAAAAGCTGGAATTGATGCCTGAACCGCGAAAAATAATATGCAAAAGCCAGGATGATCGCGTACACGAAATTGGCAATCACCAAAACCGGACTTAACCCGGTGAGATAACACACGATTCCTGAAAGCACACAAAAGAGTCCGCCGATCAAACAGGACGAATGAAAAACCCGGTTGATATCAGAAAGGCTGTCATCTCCAGCCAGCCAGTTTATGATCTTTTGGTAGCTCATTTTCACCCCTCCGGATTGCAGACGCAAACCTTGTTGCGGCCTTCCTGTTTTGCCTGATACACAGCTTTATCGGCATATCGGAAGAGCTCTTTCAATGAAATTTTACCGGAACGCGTAGAGCTTGATACGCCCAGACTCGCTGAGACAGAGAATCTGGTGCCTTCCAGTTGATACGTATTTCTGGTTATCCCTTCGAGCAGCCGGCCGGCAACCGACTTCGCGGCAACGGTATCGGTATCCGGAAGGAAAAACACAAATTCGTCTCCACCATACCGGCCCGGAATATCTGCCTGCCGGAGTAGATGCTGACAGGTTTGAATGACCTTCTTAAGAACCATGTCACCGGCCGCGTGTCCGTAGGTGTCATTGATCTGCTTGAA
>CAYQTY010000118.1:0-5414 GCA_964420535.1 uncultured Leptolinea sp.
AAATCTCCGTTTATGGTTCCACCGGATTGGGATTCGCGGCGTTCGCCCAGGATCATCATCTCACTGGCGACAATTTCAACGCTGGTGTGACGCACATTTTCGGCATCTTCCCAACGGCGAGACTGTAACCGCCCTTCGATGTACACCTGCTGGCCTTTTGACAGGTGCTGTTTACACACCTCAGCCAGGCTTCCCCAGGTTACTACATTGAACCATTCGGTTTCCGCATGGTGTTCGCCGTCCGCGCTATTCCATGATCGGTTGGTGGCTACGGTGAATGTTGTTACCGGCCGTCCGGAAGGCGTGTAACGCATTTCGGGTTCACGGCCAACGTGACCAATGATCATGACTTTGTTGAGACTACGACCCATGTGTATTCCTCGTCCATACCACCTGATCCAGGATCAGGTCAAATCAGTCAACCAGAGTGATCATGAAGCGCATCAACGGCTCATGGAAGCGCAGATTGCGTTCCAGGGTAGCAGTGAATGCGGGCTCCATCTGGGCATAGATCACAGCATACTGACCTTCGCGAGTTTTGCGGATCATGTAAGCCATGCGGCGTTTGCCCCAGACGTCTACTTTGGTAATGGCACCACCGGATTCGGTGATCCAACCTTTGACTTTCTCAATGGCAGCGGCGAACGCGGCCTCGTCCAGATCAGGCTGGAAAATGGTGACAACCTCATAATTACGCATCAGGGAATTCCTCCTTTCCACGGGATTGCCCCCGGAGAACATCGTGGATGAGCCCGGGAGCGGAAAGTTGCAGGGAAATCTGCAATCGAAGTCCAAGTTTACTATAAATCACGCTAATTTGGTAGTAATTTGTTTATTCAATCAGCGCAATTCCAATATGTCAGGCATTTTCTCCGGTCTGAACAACCACGCCGAGCAGGCCGGCTCCCGTGTGGACGGACAGACCGGGGGTAAGCCCCATGATCTCGATGGTTTCAGGGTACTGAAGTTTTTCCATCAGATCCTGTTTCAACTTTTCCGCGCCGGCCGGGTCATTCACATGAAGGACCGCTATTCTCTCCAGCGGTTTGTTATGGGCAATTTTGTGTACATGGTTGACAACCTGACTCAGCCCACGTTTCATGGTCCGGTTTTTTTCCAGAATAACCAGTTTGCCATCTTTTACCGTCAGAGTCGGTCTGATCTCGAAGGTATCCGCAAAGCTGGCCTGTAAACGGCTAACACGTCCCCCAAGATAGAGATATTTTAACGTGGGTAGAGTGGCGAAGGTATGCATATTTTCACCGGCATGTTTGACAGCCAACTTTATCTCATCCACGCTGGCTCCGCCGGCTGCGGCTTCGGCGGCTGCGAGCACCATAAAACCCTGCCCGACGGCTAAGTTCAGGGAATCAATGACATGGATATCCCTGCCAGGAAAAGATTCCTTAGCTTTTTCTGCGGATTCAAAAGTGGAACTGACCTGGCTAGAAACCGTTATGCAGATGACGGTTTCCGCTCCCTGCTCGAAGGCTTCGTTATACAGGTCAACATAAGCCTGTGGGTTGGGAGCTGATGTGGTGGGAAGCTGTTGTTTTTCATCGATGATCTTAAATACTGCGGCATCATCAATGGTTATGCCTGATATGTAGGTTTCATGGCCAAAATTGATCCCGATCGGAGCACAGAGGATTCCGTGTTTTTGAAGGATCGAGTCGGGAAGGCTTGAATCGGAATCGGTGATGATCACGGTTTTATTCATGGCTGTTTTTCCTGGTCGGTTTGAGTTTTGAAATCATTTTGTTCTTTCTTTTCAACGAAAATAACGAAAAAATAGACCTGAAAAATCAAATGGAAAGCATCCGGATCAGGTCCCGGGTGTAGTCACAGATCTTTTTCTTGCTATCTTCACTTAATTGCGAGACGGTGTTTTCGAAACGGTTCATTTGAGTTGACAGGAACGCGGCGGACCACCTGTTGGTTTTATCCCAGATGGAAAGGAGCATTGTGATACCGGAAAAGACATTCAGGCTGATCTCATGGGGCAGGCCGATCCGGCTCAATTTATCCAGCACAGTGCGTACGGCAGGCACATCTTTGATGGATACCAGTGTGATTACGATGGTGGTTACCAGCTTCATCGTATAGGTAAGCGGGGAAACATCTTCCGGCAGATGAGAAAGAAGCTGTGATAACCAACTTTCATACCCATCCGGTTTGATTTTTTCCAACTCACCCAACAACTGGTCACGGGTTACTTCCCATTCTTCATCTTGATCGGTAAGGCAGGGCAAATCATCGACCAGTTTTTCAGCGAATTCGGTAGGGTAAAACGTGACCACCGATCTGCCAGGGCCATGCTGTTCCGGGTTGGGATGATACTCCGCCTGAAGAAGTCCACGAGCTTCCAGCAGACGAAGCATTTCGTATGAGGTCACATTGCCAACACCCATCTGCTCGGCTACGGTGACGTAGTGAACAGGCTGTCCCATCGAGTGATACAGCTCGACGAACTTGCGAAGGAATTGCTGCTGGCGGTAGGTGAGTTTCTTTTTCATAGTGGCGAAAATAACGAAACAATAATATCTGCAATAGCATTGTTCGTCAAGCTCACGTTACCGGCGGGTTCCAGTTCCCGCCTGTTTCATGGCGGCGGTGATTGCCGAGATATCGTACTGTTTGATCTGGTTCTGGAAGGCGTTCGTGTCTCGCAAGAGAAAATCAAGATTGCGTTCCAGTGAGGATGTCATTCCGGTATCGGGGGGTGAATTCCGGAATGTGATCTCCATCATTTGCGCGTCCCCATTCTGAATAGAAACCTTTCCCGCGGCTTCCAGCCAGCGCAGGGCTGTCAGGGTTGTTTCCACCCGGCTGTTCAAGGTCTGCGCCAGATCATTAATAGTGACAATCCCGTTCCGATGGTCAACCGCGTGCCGGATCCGCGCGAAAAGCTGTTTTACAAAGGATGCTAATGTGTAACCCGGCGTCTGATCAAAAACAAGAAATATTTTCTCGGCATTTGTCTGATTGATGATTTGTTGGAAGACCTGCCAGGAAGGGGGAACCGATGAAAGAATAAGGGAGGTGGTGGGGTGAAGTTGATCACGCCCGCAGGAAACGGGATCATCCAGGATGTATGGTTCCTGGTACACCAGATAGTCCAACCCTTTACATTCCGTCCGTGCATCTGACAAAGCATTCGGGTGTGGCCGGTAATCGATAAGCCTTGACGTATCCCCCGCGGCAATAACTTCTTCCGCTTCTTCCACTAGATGGAAATCCGTCCACACAGCTTGCAGGGTAATCTTTCCTTTGTACTCATTGATATTGAGGGAGTAGACCAGGTCAAACCAGCCGGCCGGGATACCTGATTCCGCGGTGTTCCACCAGACAGCCTGAGTGGTATTACCCTGTTTGTCTTCCAACTGGAATTGGAAATGTTCGCGAGTTCGTCCCAGAGGTTTTGTGCCGGTGATATGCACCCGGCGGGAACAAAACAACAAAGGCGGGTTGTCAATGCCAAACGGCGCCAGCTTACGGATGTTGTAATGGAATTCAGGTGTGATCTGGGCGAGAGATAATTCTTCATCCAGATCAATCAAGGCCGGTGCTGCGGGATCAAAACCCTGGTCAAGCACATGGCGAAACAGAATGTGTTTAAATTCCGGCAGATTTTCTCCATGAAGCGACAACCCGGCGGCCATGGGATGCCCCCCAAACGTGGTTAACAGTGACGAACCGGCAGTGATCGCCCGGGTGATATCGATGCCTTCCACAGAACGGGCCGAACCGGCGTACCGTCCGTCTGTCGTTTCACGCATCACAATGGCCGGGCGGTGGAACTCTTTTGCCAGGTGACCGGCGGCCAGTCCCAAAACTCCGCCTTCCCAGGTGGCATGCGAAACAAGGATCACTGGTTCTTCGGCTATCCGCGGTTGACGTTCGATTTGTCCGATCGCGGATTGATACACCTGGCTGCTCAACCATTTCCGGTTGGCATTCAAGGCCTCCAGTTCGTTGGACATGGCTTCCATTTCAGAATCAGAAAGCCGGCCGGTGAGAAATTCCACAAATGGATTGGCATCTTTCAGGCGGCCTGCAGCATTCAGGCGCGGCGCGATGGTGTAACCGATAGTCTGTTCGTCGATGGTATTGTTCTTGTTTCCGGAGGCGGCAAATATCGCGGCGACGAACTTTCGAGGCCGGTCATTCAACATTCGCAAACCCAGTTGGGCGATCAGACGGGAATCTAATTTCAACGGCGCCATATCGGCGATCAGACCGATGGCAGCCAGGTCAATACTATCTAAGGCAACTTCTTCGCGATCCAATCGCCGGCAGAGTGCCAACATCAATTCAAAGGCCGCCGCGCTGCCTGAAAGCGATCCCAGCGGGTGATCTTCCGGAACCCGGCGCGGATTTACGCACGCGATGGCATCCGGCAGAATATCAGGTAGGGTGTGATGGTCGGTGATGATCACATCCACCCCGCGAGTCGCGGCATATTTAATGGATTCAACCTCAGAGATTCCAGTGTCGCAGGTGACCAGCAGGTGCACACCTTTGTTCAGGAAGATCTCAAGGGAAGAGATGGCGATTCCGTGGGACTCTCGGCCGCGTACCGGCAGGTAATACATTACATCCGCACCCAGTCGGGTAAGGCATTCCACCAGCACTGAAGTGGCTGTCTGTCCGTCCATGTCGAAGTCACCCCAAATACCGATCTTCTCGTGAGACGTGAGGGCTTTCTCTAAACGTTCAACAGCCCGGTCCATCTCCGGAAGTTCAAATGGGTCTGTCAGGTTCAGGCGGCCGGGGTTCAGGTAGCGGTCGGCTTCTTCCGGAGTGGTGATGCCGCGCTGCACCAGGTAACCGGCGATAACCCGGTCTTGCCCGACATAAGCCAGCAGGGCGGGCGGGATGTCAACCGGTGGTCGAATCTGCCATATGGTCTCTTTGCGCATCAGAAGGCGATCCCCTGAATATCGTCAAAATTGATATCCAGCAGAGATTCGCTCTCAACCGTCTCTTCTTCTTCATCCATATTCCCGGCTGAAATACCCCGTTCACAAAGTGACCGGTACCGGCAGAACTTACATTTTGTTTCGTCCACAGTCAGCGGATAGATCTCCATTTTCATGCCGGCGATCTGTTTAATAAGTCGGGAGAGGTTGGCTTCCGCGCTTAAAACCCATTCCGGGTCAAAATTGAGTGTGACCGGACTTTCTGGATAGGCTGGATACCAGTACACCATGCTGACCTGAGACGGGGCAAACGGCCTGTAATCATTCAGAGCGCCGCCGGTTTCTATTACCAGCAGCGGATATACCAGCGACTGAATTCGCTCTTTCAGGTAGCGCGGCCGGGGCTCCTGATGAGTGGTTTTCCAGTCATAGATCACGGCATGTTTGCCTTTTTCCACCGCCAGCAGGTCGATTTTTGCGTTGGTGATGGCA
>CAYQTY010000118.1:5424-9506 GCA_964420535.1 uncultured Leptolinea sp.
TTCCGGCTGTCTTTCGGGGGGGATATCCGCCGGAGGATTGGTCATAAAGGCATTCCACCACACCAGCAGGTCTTCATCCGATACATGGCGGGTGATCACTTCCGGGGGGATGCCAAGGAAGTACCGCTGCGCCATCATGTGAAATTGCGAACCAAGATCGATCAGGCGATCGTGTTCTTCAATCGGTTCGCTGACGGGCGCAGGCCAGGCGGTTTTTTTAATGTACTTCAATTGAAAGCGGCGGGGGCAATCCACAAAATCCTGCAAATTGTTCTGCGAAAAGACAAATTCAGTGGGTAGTGTCATGGGATGTCTCTTTTCAGGAATTCCGCCAGTTCGGTGACCGGCAACGCCATGATCAGGTCATCGCGGCGTCCGGTATTCCAGGTGATCACCAATTCACGGCGCGCTCGGGTGATGCCAACAAACAACAGGCGCAGGCGCTCGGCGCAATATTTTCGGCGGGCTTCCAATGTGGCACTGCCGGGTTGGGCAAGAAACGCCAACGGATCGCCATTCGCGAACCGAAGCAGGCTGTCGATGGCTTCGGCTGGCAGGTTGATCTGGTCACGCACAAACCATTCTTCCGACAGGTACTGGTCATACGGCTGAAGGGAGGGGAAGTCGTAGTTGTTGGCGGAAAGCAGATACACCCGGTCCCATTCCAGTCCCTTGGCTTTGTGGATAGTGGTGATCAGCACACGGCCTTTGTACAGGTCGGGGTCAAATCCCAGGTCTTCGTCACTAAAACCGGATATCTTGGACTGGTTCTTCGAGACGCTTTCCAGTTCTTCGGCGAAGTTGCCAAGGTCCCAATCCGGGTATGAACGGGACGCGCGTTCCAGCATGGCTGCCACTTTGTGCGCCAGGGCCAGGTCACAGGATTGGGTGAATACATCCTGCGAGATGGTGAGTATGAGTTGATCGATGGGTAAGAGGGTGGCGCCCATCCAGCGTTCCATGCTTTGTTGGAAATCTTCCAGGAGGGTAAGCGCACCATCTGGAAGAGGGGTGCCGGCGAGTGTTCGCTGCCAATCCTGCGCCGGGGTAGGTGAAAGGTAAGATTCCAACGGATCAATTTTCATTAAGGCGCGTGACAGTACTTCTGATACGGCTTCATCCTGCTGGTCTTCCGGCACATGGAAGCGGTAATATAGCGCAAATATTTCACACAGCAGCCGTTTGGACGGTTTGTGCAGGAATTTGAGACAGAACGAAAGAAATTCTGCCGTCTTACGGGTTGACCGGCTGACGCGAAGCAGTTCCACCGGCTCAACGTCCATACCGCGAAGGCTATCGGCTATATCACTGCCGCGTTTATTGCTGGTCACCAGGATGGCAGCTGTTTCATCCGCGTGATTTGCCAGCCAGTTCTTAACATTACGGCAGACTTTCGTGATTTCGTCATCCGAATTGCACTTACGGGAATCGATATAAACATTGTTCGGACGGTCCGGGGGGTTAGGCTGTGGATCATTCAGGTCAGTAGGCTGGATTAACGGCCGGACCAACGCGCTCTGCAATTCTTCCGCCGGGTGGCTTTGTTGTACCCATTCGATCAGGTGATTGGCCAGCCGGATGATATTTTTCGCGGAGCGGCCTGAGTTGGGCAACTCGCGAGAGAGAACATCCGTCTCTTTGAGGAAATCCACCAGGAATTTCGGGTCGGCGGTGGTGAAGGTTTCATAGATCGCCTGGTTGGGGTCTCCCACGCGCACCCAGTTACCGCTGCGCGATGACAGCAGGCGCAGGATCGTCTCTTGCATGCGGCTGCTATCCTGGGCTTCATCTTCCAGAATGTAGGGCCAGCGGTATTGCAGGCGGGCTAGATATTCCGGGTCCGTCTGCAGGCAGCGCAAAGCCAGGCGGATCAGGTCGTCAAAGTCAACCGCGCCGCGCATATTGAGTGCAAGCTGGTAATCTGAATATACGCTGGAGGCCATTTGCATCAAAAGCGACCCCGAGCGGGCGGCTTCATCGGCCACCGTTTGCGGGCTGATGGCCAGGTCTTTGGCCTGCCGGATGAAATTGTTGGATATTGTGACCAGCAGCCGCGCCCACCCCTGCGATGCCCGGTAGGCGTCTGCTTCGGGAACCGTCCATAATTCTTCCAGATCAGGGTGTCCGCGCCGCCAGGCATCCACTTTATCCTGCAGAATACGGGTGGCTTCGTTCTCATCCAGAATGCGGAAATCGGCCGGCAGTCCGGCCAGTTCGGGCCGGTCGCGCACAATGTCATTGGAAAGACCGTGCAGCGTACGCACCCGGTAGCCATAGTTGCGTGGAAGCTGATACCGGTCGGTGAAACGCGAGATCTGTTTCGAGAAATTATCCACCGCGCTGTTGACCAGTGTGACGATCAGTATCTCCTGGTTGTCACCCAGCACGTTGCGGCGAATCAAGTCAGCCGCCAATAGAGACAGGGTAAAGGTTTTTCCGCTGCCGGGAACGGCGGAGACGCCCATTTTTCCAGATTCATAGGCCAGTACGTCAGCCTGAGCGCGGCGAAGATCAGGCATCATGGAGTTCAATCCCTCCCGGATGGTAGCGCAGAAAACGGTTGACTGCCTGCAGCAGGGGTCCGCGCGGTTCGTTGCCCTGTTCGTCTATCTGTACCAGGCATAGGTGCAAAGACCCGGTACAGCGGCTTAATAGCCCTCCTGTGTGTGCCACAAGGGTATTCTGGTTGTGATTCAGTTCTTCCGAGTCTGTCCACTTTTTTCCGGCAGGCCAGCCCCGGCTGAGCACCACAGGGTGAGTCAACGGCTGGTTGAGCCGTTCCCACCAGCCGGTATTGCCAGGATCCAGCCAGAACTGCACCGGATATGCCTGGTTGCGCATCAAAAAGGTAAACGCCGGGGATAGCAATACGGCATCCGGGCGCTCTTCCTGCCATGACGGCAGGTATTGAGCCCCGGTGATCCCTTCTTCCAAAAGGCTCAAGAATTCGGCGCCCGCGGAACCATCCGGCAGCGTGGGTTGGATAACCTGCATGAATTCACGGGTGGACCCGATCAGGCGCTCCGTGGCATCTGCCAGGTCATACGAACGGTGAAAGCCGAAACCCTTCTGGGAGAGCAATTCACCGAAGCAGCGGCTGAAGAAACCGGCCAGGTCTGGTATACCGGGCAGGCGGGCGGACAGCAGCCACAGGCGGATCGTCTCATATCTTTCCCCGACCTGATAGGTGATGCGGTCAGCCATCTCCGGTTTCAGGGATGAGAACGGATTGAGCGGATCTCCCTCCGGCTTGCGGTTAACCAGCGTGTTGGACATCAGGTCTGCCCGAAGCATATCCAGTCCGTCTATGGCTGTCATGATGGCGGAGCGGAATTCCAGCGGAGAGACTTTGAGCTTCCACTGCGGGAAGGCAAGTTTGGCCATGGTAAACAGACAACGGACAGCCGGTTCATTGCGCAATTCACGCCCCGGCCTGTGCGTGGTGACGGGGATGCCCATTTTTTCCAGCCGGATTTGCAGAGAAAAACGCAGAGAGTCAGAGACAAAAGGAGAGAGCACGGCAATGTCACCAGGGCGGGCACCGGATTGTATGTGCGTTTCGATCTGCCGGCAGACTTTATCCAGCATCTGTGGGTAGAAACGGTTGTATTGCATTTGGATACCGGTCAACAGGACCGGTTCAGGCGGGTCTGCGGGCTTGTCAAGCCGGATGTTTTCCGCCAGATGACGGCGAAAGTCTTTCACCGGTTCCGGTGTAAGTACCGGCTCGGTAAATCGCAGGCTTTTATCCGCGGAGAGTGACAGGCTGGCCGCGGATTCCGGATCTGCGCCCAGGAAGGAGCGGTAACCGGCGGATTCATCCATAATGAGCAGAGCGCTCTTGAAATCAGGCAGCCACTCGCGCAGCAGATCATGCGCCACGGGATAATCCTCTTCCATGTTGTCGTAAACCAGGTGGTGGTACTTTTTTTTCCGGTATTCCTGAAAGGCCGTTTCCTGCCACAAGTGTCTGGTAAAGACATCGATCTGCAATGAAAAATCCAGCAGGGAATTATCGAGGCAATACCGGCGGAACTTTTCGGCGCACTCCTGAGCCTGATCAAAGAAACGGGCGTCCGCCT
>CAYQTY010000119.1:0-9486 GCA_964420535.1 uncultured Leptolinea sp.
GCCGGTTGTCAAAGCCTTGCGCGAGACGGAAGGAATTGAATCCCGCGTGTGTGTCACAGGTCAGCACCGTGAGATGCTGGATCAGGTTCTTTCTCTTTTCGGTATTGTTCCGGATGTTGACCTGAACCTGATGCAACCCAACCAACAACTGGCCGGGCTGACATCTGAGATCCTCACCCACATGGATCCTGTCTTTCAGGATATTCAGCCCGATTGGATACTTGTGCAGGGCGACACAACCACCGCGATGGCATCTGCCATGGGCGCATTCTACCGTAAGGTAAGGGTGGGGCACGTGGAAGCTGGTCTGCGCACGTTTGATAAATGGCAGCCATTCCCGGAAGAAATCAACCGCCGGGTGATCAGCACAGTGGCAGACTTGCATTTCGCCCCCACCGAATTGAGCCGGTCCAATCTATTAAAAGAAGGTGTGCCAGATCCCGACATTCGGGTGACAGGTAACACCGTGGTGGACGCGCTGCAGACTATCGTCAACAGGCCGGCACCGGCAGAAATAGAAGAGTTGCTCTCATCCTTGCAGGTTTCTAATGAGCGGAAACTGGTACTGGTCACCGCGCACCGCCGCGAAAATTTTGGACAGCCGCTGGAAGAGATATTCTCTGCCATTCTTGAACTGGCTGGTATCTTCGGTGACCGGGTTCAGTTTGTTTACCCTGTTCACCGGAATCCCAATGTTTACCAGACGGCCCACCGCATGATGGACGATCAACCCTCCATTCATTTACTGGAACCCCTCGAATACCTGCCGCTCGTTCACCTGTTAAAACGCTCCTGGATGGTGTTGACGGATTCGGGCGGTATACAGGAAGAAGCGGTAAGCCTTGAAAAACCCACACTGGTAATGCGTGAAAAAACGGAGCGGCCTGAAGGATTGGATAGCGGCATCCTTCAACTGGTTGGAACAGACAAAAACACGATCGTACATGAAGCAAAAGCCATTTTGGATGGCACAAAAAACGAAAAACGGCAGGGGTATTGCAACCCCTTTGGTGACGGCCAGGCTTCCCGCCGGATCGTTGAAGCGATTCTTGGCCGTTAGGAGATTACAGGTTGAATCAACCCTCATTATCTGTTGAAAAAAAACAGGGTGTATATATCCTCCCTAAAATTAATGGTCTGGGAGGGCCGGCATCCTTCCGCGGACGCCTGGTCAGCGGTTTGAAAGAAAGAGGCATACGGGAAGTCGACTCGATTGACGACCCGGATTGTGGCGCGGTTCTGGTCATTGGCGGCACAAAAGAACTGCCTACTCTAATCAAAGCCCGCCGTAAAGGGCTGCGGATCGTTCAGCGATTAAATGGCATGAACTGGATCCACCGAAAATTGCGGGTACCTCCCGGTTATTTTATTAAGTGTGAGATCAATAACCAATTATTGAAATTCATCCGCAAGAATATCGCCGACCGGATCATTTATCAAAGCCAGTTTGCCCGTCAATGGTGGCAGACGGTCTGCGGGTCCACAAAAGCGGGTTCTACTGTTGCCTACAATGGTATTGACCTTACTGATTTTTCGCCGGAAGGTGATGGAGAACCGCCCGAAGACCATTACCGCCTATTAATGGTCGAAGCCCATATCGGCGGCGGGTATGAACGCGGACTGGATACGGCGGTTAAATTGACGTACCTGCTAAACCAACAATTGGACAAACCCGTCAGACTCACAGTTGCCGGGAATGTTCAGGAACATCTAAAAACATACTGGTCACGGCAATCCGGCGGCACAGTGGATTGGGCCGGTGTAGTACCGGGAAACATGATCCCATCCCTGGACCGTTCGGCGCACCTGCTTTTCTCAGCCGATTTAAACGCGGCATGCCCCAATTCTGTCATTGAAGCACTGGCTTGCGGCTTGCCTGTTCTGGCTTATGCTACCGGTTCATTGCCAGAGATCATCTCCGGAGATTCGGGACTGGTCGTTCCGTACGGTTCAAATTACTGGAACCTGGAGACGCCGGATATCGCCGGTCTGGCCAAAGGCGCAGTGGAGATACTGACCCATCAGGAGAAATACCGTGCACCAGCCCGTGCCCGCGCGGAAGAAGCTTTCGGTCTTTCCCGCATGGTAGACCAGTATATTGCCGCCTTGTTCGATTGATACTAAAGAGGCGAATCTAAACCATGCAGCAAAACGCCATCCTGCCCGCGGCTTATTTCCCACGGGTAGACGATATGCGCGTCGGTAGTGGCGGCAAAGAAATCAGGCCGCACATTGCCGAACAGATTACGATACGGATTGAAATGTAAAACACAGGTAAAGGGGGCACCGCCCGCGCTGGAAACGCGGTTCTTGACGGCTGTTATGGTCCGCCCGGAACCCCAGACGTCATCCACGATCAACACGCGTTTATCTCTAAGCAGGCGGTCATCCGGAAATTGTAGAAATTTTGGCCATACCCTTAAGCGCGCGTGTTCTTTTTCTCCTTCTATTTCGGCCGGGAAATCCACAGCCGCAGTGAGAATTGTCACCATCCCGAGAGCTTCAGCCAGCAAACCGCCCGGAACAATCCCTCCGCGGGTGATCATCATCATGGCATCAAATTCAATCTCGAATTGGGGAATTATGTGGTCAACCAGTTTATCGATGTCCTGCCAGGTAAGTATTTCTCGCCGCATAACCGATGGTCCCTTCCAGAGCAGTAATTATGTATAGATTATAGCAAACACACCTGGATTAACGTCAAAAATAAAAAAGTGTCGTTAAGAGTGGAGCTATAAAAAGAAGGAGCGGAATTTCTCGTCCGCTCCTTCCCGGGTTGCTCATCGATCGCTCACCGGCCAAATGTTTCAGGCGGCTGCGATTTCTGTTCCGGTATGGCTGGTTTTTTGTTTGAAAACGAGCCACATAGCCCCAACACCGAGTAATACGACGGCGATCTCAAACAATAGTGAGAACAACGGGATCATGCACAAGATCGCGTATACCAGTACACCGGTGACCATAGGCCAGATGACGGATGTGTTGGCCGGTGCCAGTTTGCTGAAAATCCATTTTCCGGCCAGGTATGCGACAATCACTTTGCTGACATGGAATACCGCCAGGCTAAATCCTGCAAAAACAGCGGCCCAGGTAGATAGTCCGATAGCTGCCACGGAGCCGCTCAAACCGCCCACTGTGACGAACCCGACGATGATGCTTACCAGGATGATCACAGGAAGAAGCAGGAACAATCCAAAGAACCCTACGAGAATAGTAACGAAACCATACCCGACAGACGCCCAGGGTTTTTCCTTGATGGCTGTTACGTTCTGTTCAAGCAGTGCCGGGAATTTCCACAACAGCAAACCGCCGATCAGAAGCAGGGAGATCAGGTTGCTCGCGAAGCCGGATAAACCAGACAGTAAACCCACAGTGGTTGCCACAGGCGCGGGAGTGGTTTCTTTCGCTTTCAGTTCTTCAGCGGAGGGAACCGGTGTCTGGAAAACGATACCACCGGCAGGCGTGGCTTCGATCTGACTGGCCTGATTCACTTTACTGGTGTAATTCATCACACCACCGATCATGGCCATCGGGTTGACCCTCAACCCGGGTTTCAGATAGCGGGTAATACCGGAATTCGGCATGTAGGGTGAAGGAGTCTGCGCGTCTGAAGCCGGATTGCCTACAATGAATTCGGCATTGCGGCCAATGTTCCCGCTGACTTCCACCGCTTCACCATAAACTACAGCATCCTGGCCGGTTTCGCCTTCCAGAATAGCCTGGTAGACTGCGGCGTGAATATCACGCCTGATCACAGCCCCTTCGGATTGTGAATAACTATAACCGCCATAATACAGGTTGTTGTCAATGGCGGATGATTTTCCACTGCTCATGGACATACTTGCCGCCGCGACACTGCCCGTTACCGTGCCATCTACAGTGATGATCTGTGCCATAGTAAAGATATTGCCGCTGATGGATGCTTTTTCTGTGATGGTCACCGATTGCCCCATGGCGATCAGGTCACCATTTACTTCGCCATTTATGAATACTGTGTTTCCGGTGGCAACCAGCATGCCGTTGACGGTGCCGTCCATTTGAACGGTATCGCCGGATAGGAACAGGTCATCGTTGACAGTCTCTCCGGCTTTTACGATGCCGTTATTGTTGATCTCAGAGGCATGCACGGCTGGAACAACGGCCAATAAACCCAACATGCCAATCAGCATGGCGGAACCAATCCGCCAAAAAATAGATATATTCTTTTTCATCGTAATCCTTCCTTTGGAAATGGAAAAATCCATTAATTATCCACAAAGCAACTAATTAATATACGCATAATGCAGTCGGTAGTTTCACAAATTGGCGTATACATAATACGCTAAATCACCAATCTGAAGCAAGAAAAAATCCGGCTTACCGGATTTTTATTGGATCATAAGTTTTTTAATACTCAATGGCGATTTATAACCAGCAGCCATCCGGCAACCACCAACCCAACCAGAATAATCCCACCGATCACAATTCCAGATGTCTGATCCCGGTTATTTTCGATCTCAATTTGATACGCGGTAGCCCGCGCGGCCTGCTCCTGGGGATTGGGTGCAAGAGTTTGCTGATTGGACGGCGGCAGTGGTGTTTCTTTTACTTCAAACGGATTGGGAAGCATGGCAATCCAGAAACAGGCCAGGAGAAAGAGGATCACCAGCACGATCTGTGACGCGAATTGTTTATCGACATTCTGTAAAAATTTGAACGGATTGGGCATAAGTCTGTTTTCCGGAAGTTATTTTGTCGCGGGAGCGGAAAGACGTTCCACGGCAGTCTGTGCCGCTTTGGCCGGGTCACTTTGTTTCTTTAAAATCAAAATGGTAGCTTCCTGAACCGCCGGACCAAGGTTGGTGATGACATCAGCCTGTGGGCGAAGGCTGGCTGAAAGCGCGATCTGGTTAACCTGGGCGCGCAGCGGCGAATCGGGCCAGGAGGTTAAAGAAGATGGACGGGGAGGAATACTGTTGTTTAGCAGGTTCCACTGCGAAAGAAACTCACTGCGGGTAAGGAATTCTGCCAGACGAACGCTCAATTGTCGTCTCTCCACGCTGGTGTCTGTCAACGCCCAGACGGTTCCTGAGGCGAGTGTCGCGCTTTCTGTCCCCAGCGAGGGAAGCGGGTAGATGGCCGTGTCATCCGGTTTTACCGACAGATAATTGTTAAGCCATGTTATGACCAGCCCGCCCTGTTGATTGGCAAACATGTCGAGAACCTGTTTGTCGCTCTGGTAGTTGATCAACCAACCGGGGAATATGTTCTTTTCAGCGCCGGTAGCTAAAAGGGTCAGTGTTTTTTCCAGTTCGGACCTCTGGATCTGGGGGACAAGTTTGATATCCTGTGTGACACCCCCGGCAGACCGGTATAGCGCCAACGGAACAGTTGCCTGAGGGTCAGCCGCGGCAAACAAAACCGTGTTGCCCACTTTCTGGATATCATCCCATGTGGGTGACTGTGTGGGCTGTTTATTTGTCCGCATGGCCAGCACAAGCGCGTCGCCTGTCAGAGGCAGACCATAGATATCATCCTGAAAAATAGCCAGTTCCCGGGCGTAAGGGTACCAGTCGGTTTCATCCAACGCTGTTGTCAAACCATCGTACGGGAAAATGATCCCTTTCCGTGCGGTTTCCTCCATCTGGCTGCGCGTAAGCAAAACCAACGATGGCATGGCATCCGGCGCGGCGGCGGCTGTCAGGGCGAGTGATTCCATTAAGCCGGAAACACCTGAATCTGCTTTAACCCGTAATTCAACCTTGACGCCATCATTTTGGGTTTCAAATTCCGAGATGGTTTTTGACAGCAGTATGGCTGCCGGGGATTTCAGAGCGGGATCAAATTCTTGTGGAATCCAGATGGACAGGGTTCGGATATCTTTTGATGGAGTTCCTGCGGTCGGTGTCAGTACCACGGGGCTTGGTTCGGGTGAAGCAATAACAGCAGGCGGCGGCGTGGGTGTTTGCTCCGGATTGGGGACGCAGCCGGTCAATAACAGAATAATCAGTGCAATCGAAAAAAATCGCATTTATAGTTCGATCGGTTCGCTCAGGAAAGCCAGGATCAGTTTAACCGCGTTTTCAACATCGTCCATATCAACCATCTCCGATGGTGAATGAACATACCGGCACGGAATGGATACACAGCCCGAGGGAACGCCGGAACGGGTTAATTGTATAGCCCGTGCATCAGTCGTGCCCATTTCAAGAACTTCCAACTGGTAGGGGAGCTTCTTTTCTTCCGAGATTTTTATCAACTGACGTACCAGCCGGGGATCGGAAAGCATACCGCTGTCACGAACTTTAATGGCTGGCCCGTTTCCAAGGCTTACAGCCATTTTCATCGATTTGGGTGTATCTCCCGTGAGGGTGACATCCACCGAAAGTCCAATTTCCGGATCAATGCCGAAGGCTGATGTGGTGGCTCCACGTATCCCAACCTCTTCCTGGGTGCTGAACACAAAGAAGACTTCATTGGCGGTGGTCTTCAACTGCCGCATAACCTCAATCAGAACGGCAACCCCAATCCGGTCGTCCATGGCTTTTGAAACCAGACGTTTGCCCAGGTCGACAAACGGACGGTCAAAGCTGGCCATGTCACCTACTTTGATCGGGCATTCTTTAGCGGATGTGTAACCGCAGTCTATGAATAACTGATCAAAAGAAGGTACGCGGTCGGCGCTTTCCATTTTTTCCATATAGATCACACCGGAGCGGCCGTTCAAAAATTTGACGCGCCCGCCAATGCAATTGGCAGCTCGAACACCGCCGATGGTGGTGAACCGCAAGAATCCATTGTCGTCCACATGGGTGACAATAATGCCGATTTCGTCCATATGCGCGGCGATCATAATACGGCTGCCACCGGGTTTCTTCGCGCCCATGCGGGCGATCAGGTTGCCCAACGGGTCAACCTTGATATCTTTCGTAAATTTGGATATCTGGCTCTTCACCAGATCGCGAATTTGATCTTCGTAGCCGGAGGGTCCGGTGGTTTCTACCAGTTTTTGGATCAGTTCTTTCATGCCAGTCTCCTGGAAATCAATGTCGTAGTGTATTAACGGGGCTGTGTAAAGATGCCGGGATGAATTTGAGAGGAAACAACCTGCATCAGGTGAAGCATTTCCGCGATATCGGCATGCCACGCGATGGAGCAGGGAGTATGCGCGAAACGGATAGGTACCGAGATGGACATACTCGGAATGCCTTCACGTTGTTTGTGTATGGAACCCGCGTCAGTGCCGCCGCTGCCCGGCTGCCGGATCTGATACCGGATGCCTGTTTTCCCGGCGACATCACGCACAAAGTTGACCAGGCGCGGATCGGAAAGCGTCGATCCATCCGCGATATACAGGGCAGGGCCGCCACCCAGACGGGTGTTATAACCGGTGTTTTCGTCGTCATTCCATGATGGCAGGTCGTGGGCGGGAGTGGCGTCCACGGCTATGGCTGCGTCCGGGTTCATAGCATACCCGGCCACCCTGGCGCCGCGCAGCCCGATCTCTTCCTGGGTGGTAAAGGCTACCAGAAGGTCAACATTTTTGGGCGGGTTTGCCAGAAGGGTTAAGAGGATTGCCACACCCAGGCGGTCATCCAACGCTTTGCCGCTGAAGCTGTGCCCGTTTGTGCGGAATTCCGTTGAAAAAACCGCGCGTTCACCCGGTTTGGTTTTTCCGGCACCGCCGGGTCCAAGATCGATACGCAGGTTTTCCACAGTAATGGGGCTTTTGCGCTCGTCCGCGTCAGTCAAATGGATGGGTTTGGCGCCAATGATGGCTGGAAGGCGATTCTTGCCGACAAGTACAGTCTTGCCCGGAAGAACGCGGGGATCAATTCCACCCACGATGACGAACTTGTACAGCCCGCCTTCGTCTTCTTCGACAATCATCAGGCCGACCTCGTCCATGTGAGAGGCCAGCATTAACCGGAATGCGTTGGGTTTTCCGCAGGAGCGTTCCACCAGGACGTTGCCCAGAGCGTCAACCCGATAGGTCATTTTCAAGTCATCCAGGGCTTCGCGCACAATCGCCCGCACACTGCCTTCCGCGCCTGAAACGCCCGACGCGTTGGATAATTTCTCGACGAGACCAACAAATTGAATAGGGAGGTGGTTGTTTTCTGCCATGAGGTTTATTCCTCCCACCGGATCTGCTGTTTGAAATCAGGTTCAAGGCTGGCGGCTGTCTGCGCCAGTAAATGTCCGGCGCGCTGAATGTCCTTCATAGAAACCAGTTCCACAGGGGTATGCATATAACGCAGCGGAATGCTGATATAAAGTGACGGCAAACCCGCGCCCGCGATCTGCAGTCCCATCGCGTCGGTGCCGGAATTGGCGGCAGATACTTCCGTCTGGAAGGGAATATCGAGGTGTTCGGCTACTTTTTTGAAGGCGTCAAAAATAGCCGGGTGTGTGTTGGGGCCCCATCCCAGTGTGATGCCTTTGCCGAATGGTACAGTGCGGTGATCACTGGCGCCAGGCCCTTTAGCGAAGGTGACATCAATCGCCACGGCAACGTCTGGTTGGGCGTCAAACGGTGACGTGAACGCGCCTGCCAGAGTTTCTTCTTCCTGAACAGTAGCCACAGCCCAGATATCCCACGCGTGACGCATGGTGGATAATTCATGCAGGCAAATGCTCAACGCGGCCACTGAAGCCCTGTTATCCAGGGTATGACCGGCGAGGGTGTTGTCCGTCAATTCAACAGGTAGTTGAGCGAAGGATACCGGGTCGCCGGTGCGAACCAGCGAAGCCGTCTCTTCAGGTGACAGGCCGACATCGATCATCAGGTATTCCATGGGGACGGTCTTTTTGCCGATTGATTCGGGTAGAAGGCGTGCCGAAGGCTGCCCGATGATCCCCGGTAGGTCACGCCGCCCGTGGACGATCACCTGCTGGCCGGGTAATATGCGGGGGTCAATACCTCCGACCTCTGTGAACCGGATAAAACCGTCCTGCACCATGGTAACCATCAAACCGATGGCATCCATGTGGGCGGCCAGCAAAATGCGTGGGCGGGGTTTTGTGGCCGTTCCGCGCCGGATCCCGTAAAGGCTGCCCAGCCGGCTGGTTTTTAGTTCGTCTACCAGCGGGCCCCATTCATCGGCGATGACCTGACGTACAGGATCTTCATAGCCGGACAACCCGGGTAGAGTGAGGATCTTTTTCAGAAAGGGAAGGGGATCATACATAGGATTTTCAGGGTTGAAGGGTCTCAGTCTGTGTAGGAGTTTCAGATGGAATTTCGGGTGTTATTGTCGGCGGTTCCGGTGTGTTTGTATTTGTCGGGGGAACCGGCGTTTCTGTAAAGGTGGGTGTATGAGTAGGCGGCGGCACTTCAGTGAATGTAAGGGTGATCGTGCGGGTGGGGGTCATAAACCGGGTGCGGGTTACCGTCGGAGTGAAGGTGCTTGTAGGAATGAAGGTATTGGTTGGTGTAAATGTGACCGGTGTAGGTGTGCCGATGGGCGTATTGGTATTTGTTATCGTGGCTGTTTGAGTGGGTGT
>CAYQTY010000120.1:0-6226 GCA_964420535.1 uncultured Leptolinea sp.
AGAGCCTTGTCACAAAATTGAAAGAGTTGATTCCCCGGCAGCAGTTTGATGTGCCCGTGCAGGCATCAAGCTCCGGCCGCATCATTTCACGCGCGAACATCAAGGCTGTTCGGAAAGATGTTCTTGCCAAATGCTATGGCGGCGACATCACCCGTAAGAACAAATTGCTCGACAAACAGAAAAAAGGCAAGAAACGCATGAAGCTGATCGGCAAGGTGGAAATTCCACAGGCGGCATTCATGGCTGTATTGCAGCTGGAGGATGAATGACAGACAAGAAATCCGGTCTGTGGAACAAAGTAAAAAAATGGCTGCCGGGAGTACTGATCAGTCTGGTGGCTGTGTACCTTGTTTTTAATCTGGCAAATTTTAATGACCTCGGCAGCGCTTTCTCCAAGATCAAGCCGATTTTCATTTTGTCCGGCGTCACGATGACCGTGTTGTTCTGTCTCACCAGGGCGATCACGTCACGGATTTTATTGAATAACAAAGCGACCATATCGCAGGCTTTCTACGCGATAAACGCGGGGTATCTGCTTAACAACCTTTTCCCGCTGCGCGCGGGTGAAGTGGGCAGGGCTATCCTTCTCGGGCAGACTACAGGGCTGGGTACGTTCCATGTGCTTACCACGATGATCATTGAGCGTGTTTTTGACCTTGCCTTTGCCGCGCTGTTGCTTCTAAGTTCTTTGCCGCTGGCTCTGTCACTCACATGGGCAAAACCTGTAGCCATTACCACGTTGATCCTGGTGGTCATCGGGCTTGTGATCATGTTCCTCGTCGCACGCAACCGGGATACGGTTCATGACTGGGTCTTAAAAGGCCCCGGGAAATATCAACCGGTGCAAAAGTACATCGTGCCTTATCTGGATAATCTGCTTGAAGGGTTGGGCGCGCTGACCCGTCCGCAATCTTTTATGATCGCCGTTTTTTGGATCGCGATCTCCTGGATCATCGGTGTATTGAATTACTATGTGGTGGTTCTTTCCATTAATCCTGACGCGCCGATCTGGTGGGGGGTACTGCTCGACTCTGTTTTAGCCATGGGGATCGCCATTCCCTCCGCGCCAGCCGCGTTGGGTGTATTTGAAGCTTCCCTGGTCGGGGCGCTGGCACTGGTTGGCATTGACTCCACATTCGCGCTGGCATATGCGGTGGTAATGCATTTTATTCAATTCGCCGTTACCGGAATTCTTGGTATGATTGGTTTGATGAAAGAGGGCCGTTCCCTGGGATCCATTTTCAAGGCTGCCCAAACTCAGAAGGAAACAACTTCTTCCCCATCCGAAGAGGGATGAACATTCGGAGATAAACAGTGAAAACTTATTTGATCACCGGCGGTGCTGGTTTTATAGGCTCGAATTATGTCTCCCGTTTACTAAAACGGGGTGACAGAGTAATCATCTTTGACAATCTATCACGCGATGGCTCACGCCGCAATGTTGAATGGCTGCGCGAGCAATACGGGCACGATTCTTTCCAGCTGGTTATTGATGATGTACGCAAACCTGAAAAGTTAAGCGCGCTGGCCAATGAGGCTGACGTGATGGTTCATCTGGCAGCCCAGGTGGCGGTCACCACGTCGGTAACTCATCCGCGTGAGGATTTCGAGATCAACGCGCTTGGGACGTTCAACGCGTTAGAAGCTGCCCGGGCGTCCAAAAAGAAACCCGTTTTCCTGTATGCCTCCACCAACAAGGTGTATGGCGGTATGGAAGACGTGAAAGTACGCGAAACCGCCACCCGGTATGAATATGTCGATTATCCGCAGGGTATTTCAGAAGATATGCCGCTGGATTTCCACTCACCGTACGGCTGTTCCAAAGGCTGCGGCGACCAGTACGTTCGCGACTACGCCCGCATCTACGGGGTAAAGACAGTTGTCTTCAGGCAGAGCTGCATCTACGGCACCCGCCAGTTCGGCGTAGAAGACCAGGGCTGGGTTGCCTGGTTTGTGATCGCCGCCGCGGCCGGCCGAAAGATGACCATCTATGGCGACGGGAAGCAGGTTCGAGATCTGCTATTCGTGGACGATCTGCTTGATGCGTATGACCTGGCAGCCGCCAATATCAAAACCGCCGCCGGCAAAGTTTACAACGTAGGTGGTGGAAGTCAGAATGTGTTATCGGTGTGGGAGGAGTTCGCCCCGATACTGGAAAAACACGTGGGGCATCCGCTGCATGTTGAACGCTCTGACTGGCGCCCGGGTGACCAGCGTATTTATGTCTCTGATATCCGCAAAGCCCGCGAAGAATTGGGCTGGAGTCCGAAGATCAGCGTAGAAGACGGCATCCAGAAATTGCATGACTGGGTACGAAATAACATTCATTTATTCCAGTAACCCGGCCGTTACTTGATGCGAATACTCATTGCCCTCACATATTACCGTCCGCATACCAGCGGGTTGACGATTTACGCGGAACGGATTGCCAGAGCACTAGCCGCGCGCGGACATTCTGTCACCGTATTGACCTCACACTACCGTAAAGACCTTCCATACGAAGAAACCTGTGACGGCGTGAAGATAGTGCGGGTACCGGTTCTGGCGCGGATCAGCAAAGGTGTGATCATGCCCACCTTTGGTCTTATCGCCAACAAACTTGTGGCGGAAAATGATTGGATACAGCTCCACCTGCCGCAATTTGACGCGGCGGGTATTGCCTTGCGCGGTCGGTTATTGCGCAAGCCGACTGTCGTCACCTACCATTGCGACCTTCACATGCCTCCGGGCATTCTTGCATGGGTGGCGAACCAGGGGGTGTTGTTTATGAATGACCTCACAGCCCGGTTCACCCATAAGGTTGTCACTTACACACAGGATTACGCCGACCATTCGCCGTACCTTTCCGGATTTAAAAAGAAAATTAGTGTATTTTCGCCGCCTGTTGTTTTGCCTGAAACCACAGAGGACGCAGTATCAGGATTTGTCGCGGAAAATAATCCATACGGCCGAGCACCGGTTATTGGCATGGCGGCCCGCCTGGCGACGGAAAAAGGGGTGGAGGTGCTATTATCCGCTCTCCCGGCCATTCTTGAGAAACACCCGTCAACCCGGGTGCTATTTGCCGGACCTTATAAAGGAATTGTCGGTGAAGAAGAATATGCCCGGCGGTTGGACCCTCTGATCAAAAAGTATGAAGAATCCGGGGTGTGGAAATTTGTGGGCGAATTAAACCCGCAGCAAATGGCTGCGTTCTACCGGGCAATCAACGTGCTGGTGCTCCCCAGTCTGAACTCGACCGAAGCTTTCGGGCTGGTACAGATTGAAGCCATGTTGAATGGAGTCCCGAGTGTGGCATCCAACCTCCCTGGCGTACGCCAGCCGGTCAAACGTCACGGGATGGGTGCGATTGCCGAAATTGGTTGCGCTGAAAGCCTGGCAACCGCTGTGTTGAAAGTTCTCGATGAGTGCGATTCCCTTTCTACGGACCGGGAAAAGATACGTTCAGAATATGATCCAGACAGGGTGGCGGCATTTTATGAAGAGCTGTTCACCGACATTTCAAACGAGATAAGTGGCAATGACAGATAATAAATACGTTCCAACCAAAGATTACCTCTGGCTGCATATTAAAGAACTGCCATATTTTCGCGCGATTTTACGCGCGGTGGAAGCCCGGCAGTACCCCGGTTTCAAGCTTCAGCACCCCATTCTTGACCTGGGATGCGGGGACGGCCATTTTGTCACCATTGCCATGGATGAAAAGGTGGATGTTGGAATTGACCCATGGACCGGACCGGTACGACTGGCGCAAAACAATGGCGGATATGAGATGGTAGTGCAGGGCAGCGGGTATACGCTCCCTTTCCCTGACGACCATTTTGCGAGCGCGTTGAGCAATTCGGTGCTGGAACACATTCCCGATCTGGATACGACTTTAAAAGAAATGTCCAGAGTAATGAAACCCGGCGGACGGTTTGTCTTTTGTGTGCCAAATGATCAATTTCTACCAAACCTTTCCGTATCCAATTTCTTTGACCGGATCGGTATAAAACCCCTGGGCAACTGGTATCGGGGTTTCTTCAACACGGTTTGCCGTCACATCCATTGTGACGATCCGAAAATCTGGGAAGCCCGTTTGAATGAATGCGGTTTTGAGATTGAACGCTGGTGGCATTATTTCTCTCCCAAATCCCTGCATATTCTGGAGTGGGGACATTATTTCGGGCTACCATCACTGGTACTGCATTTCCTCACCCGGCGGTGGAATGTGGTGCAGCAAAAATGGAATTTTGTGGCGGCCAACCGTATCGTCAAACCGGTATATGACGAAGCTGACGAACAACCTGTTGGGGTATATACTTTTTATATTGTCCGCAAAAAAGAACGCTGACGGGGATGTTTTCTTTTTAGGGTGGGGTAAAATTCACATCTGAATAACGGAGAAAACAATGACGCTTCCTGAAAATTCGGAACCCAGTGTCCTTGATTATATTAAAAGCAAGATATTACCGGGGAGAAATCCCGCAGTTGAGATTCCGGATGATAACGGAACGATTAACAGCGCTCCCTCTCCGGAGAAGAAACCAAGGGTAGTATCCGGTTCCCGGACTATTTTTCAGCCAGCCTTTTTTCTGATCCTTGCCCTGTTCATGATGCTGATCGGCCAGAGTTTGCTGGAACCGCCCAATAGAACTGTCAGTATCTCGCTGGTTTTCTCTGCGTGCGGCGTCATCTGGATTGTTTATGGTTGGGTCACAAAGAAATTTGACGCCAATCTGTATCCATACTTTGACGAAGAACCGGAAGATCAAATTTTTCATCCTAACTTCTTCTACGCGGCTGTTGGATTTGGCATCGCGGCTATGCTGATGTTCCAGAAGAACAGATTCACCGGAATAAACCTGACCCTGTGGATCATTTCCATAGCTTCACTTATCGCCGCTTTCTTACCTGTGGCGCCGTGGAAAGACACGTTGGCTAGCCTGGTGGAGAAAGTCAAACAGTTTTTCCGCAGCGGCTTCCGGCTTTCTCTGACTCCCTGGACGTTTGTGTGTCTGCTGGCATTTGCCCTGGTGACGTTCTTCCGTTTCTACCGTATAAATGATGTGCCGGGTGAGATGATCAGTGACCACGCGGAAAAATTGCTGGATGTTTATGATGTGCTGCACGGTTCTTTTTCGATTTTCTTTATTCGAAACACCGGCCGTGAAGCATTCCAGATGTACCTCTCCGCCTTAATGGCATTGATCTTCGGTACTGGAATATCCTTTATGACCTTGAAGCTGGGAACGGCCGTCATGGGGTTGTTGACGGCTGTCTATATGTACTTCCTTGGTAAGGAAATCGGTAACCGCTATGTGGGTTTGTTCGCTTTCCTGCTCTGCGGTATTGGATACTGGCCTAATATCATTTCGCGGATCGGGCTGCGTTTTACATTGTATTCCGCCTTTACCGCGATAGCCCTGTATTATTTCTTCCGGGGCTTAAGACGTAAGAAATGGCTTGACCTGATACTGGCAGGAATATTCATCGGTATCGGGCTGCAGGGATACAGTCCATTTAGAGTTGTCCCCGGACTTGTTTTTGTAGGTGTTTGTTTGTATTTTGTTCATTACTGGAAGTCCGGCCATCAGAAATTCGCGTCATACGGTTTAATTTTTACCGGTTTCGCCGCGTTGATATTGTTCCTGCCCCTTTTCCGGTATATCGTTGACCAGCCGGACTGGTTTCTGTTCCGCACATTAACCCGCGCCGGTGAATTTGAACGACCGCTTCCCGGACCTGCCTGGCAGATTTTCCTTATGAATTTATGGCGGGCAGTTATCATGCCTTTCTGGAAGAATGGGACGATCTGGGTGCATTCCATCCCGTCACGACCTGCGCTCGATGTTGTCACCGCGGTTCTGTATCTGGTAGGTTTGGTCACCGGTATTTTGCGCTACATCCAAACACGTGACTGGCGCATCCCCTTCTTGATCATCGCCGTGCCGTTTCTTATGCTGCCATCCATATTTTCCCTGGCATTTCCGGATGAAAATCCGTGTCTGAATCGTACGGCCGGCGCGCTCGTCCCCATATTTTTGATCGCGGCGCTGGGAATGGATACGCTTCTCCAGAACGTTAAGAGAATGGTCAGGGGCGGCAGTGGAACATGGATAGCGGGTCACCTGGCAAGTGTATTGATCCTGATCAGTATTTCTCAGAATTACAATCTGGTATTCAAAGAATACAGCCGGATCTATTTTGAGAAATCACTCAATACATCGGATATTGGCCGGGTCGT
>CAYQTY010000120.1:6236-9445 GCA_964420535.1 uncultured Leptolinea sp.
ATATCCCTACTGGGTGGATACCCGTCTGGTGGGCATGAACGCGGGATTCCCGATAAAAGATCATGCCATCTGGCCGGACGCGTTCCCTGATACCGTCGCAGACCCGAGGGCCAAGATGTTCATTTTGAATACCCGGGATACAAAATCGCTTGATATGCTGCGGCAGTTCTACCCGAACCATTTCGAAACTATTTATCAAGGCCGAATTGAAAATAAGAATTTCGTCATTTTTATCGTTCAATCGGCTGAAAATTTTATAGAAGAAGCGGGAACAAAGGCTCCCTGATATGACAATTTCGACTGAACCCACCCACGACGTACCAGTATCCGAAAGTAAACCTCGCAGAAAGAACCATGATTTTGCATGGGATATTCTGCTGCTGATCATTCTGGTCATCGGCGCGTATTTCCGCTTCACGGGGTTGAACTGGGATGCGAACCAGCATCTTCATCCGGACGAACGTTTCCTGACTATGGTGGCTTCGTCCATCGCACCACTTGAGAACCCGGGTGATTACTTCAATACAGAAAAATCCACGCTAAATCCAAACAACCGGGGTTACGGTTTCTATGTGTACGGAACGCTACCGTTATTTATAGTTCGCGGTGTGGCTGAGCTGGTAAAACAAACCGGGTATGACGAGATCTTTCTGGTAGGCAGGGCGTTATCCGGTTTCTTTGATCTGCTCACCGTTTACCTGGTATATCTGATCGTCATCCGGTTGTATAAAAAGCCGCAGATGGCGTTAATTGCCGCGGCGTTGACGGCCGGATCGGTCATGCAGATCCAGCTGTCGCATTATTTCGCTGTGGATACTTTTACCACGTTCTTTGTCACCGGCGCCGCTTTCTTCGCCGTCCGCATCCTGACCCGAAAAGATAAACAGGCAATCCCTGATTGGATCTCAAGTGACGAAGATGACGAGGAACAGCCCGGCTTCTGGAAAACAGAAGGGACGCGCCTGCTGAAAGATTGGGATGGCATCGTTGATGTGATCTTGTTCGGGTTCTTCGCCGGCTGCGCGATGGCGTCAAAAATCAATTCCGGCCTGGTGGCGTTGATGATCCCGGCTGCCTACATCATCCGATATTTCCGGCTGGGAAAAGATCAGCGTGAATCCGCACAACTCACGTATATCCGGAACCTGGCAGTCGCCGGGTTTATCTGCCTGCTGACGTTCCGCATTTTCCAACCATTCGCGTTTGCCGGTCCCGGGTTTTTTGGTCTGGCGATCAGTGAAAAGTGGGTGCAGACCATGCGCGAGATCAGCGCCCAGAGCACCGGCGATGTTGACTTCCCACCCGCGCTGCAGTGGGCCCGCCGTCCTATCTGGTTCGCGCCATACAACATGATACTTTTCGGAATGGGACTCCCCTTCGGGCTGGCTGCTTTTGGGGGTTTCCTGTTGATGGGTTGGCGTATTTTTACGGCCAACTGGAAGAAACACATCATGCTGTGGGGTTGGACAGGCCTGTTTTTCGCGTGGCAGGCAACCAACTGGGTGCGCGCCATGCGCTACCAGGTGCTTGTCTACCCGCTGTTTGCCATCATTGCGGCATGGGGCATTTTCGCCATATGGGAAAAAGGAAAGATCATTACCCGGCTGAGACGCTCAAAACTACTTAAAACTCTGGCTGTAATAGCCGGCGTAGTCGCCGTAGCCGGAACTTTGCTGTATGGTTACGCGTTCACGCGCATCTATAACCGCACGATGACGCGCATCGCGGCCAGCGAGTGGATTTATCAGAACATCCCCGGCGCCATCAATCTAAAGATAGATACCGGTGAAGGAACCGTCAACCATCCGCTGGCATTCCGCGGAAACCGCACAATTTCGTTGGAAGACCCGATGGATATTCCGTTCACCGCCACCAGTAATGGCGCGGTGGCTATGGTTAAAGTCCCGCATCTAATTGACCCGGCCTTCCAACCGCAGCAAAAAATACTGCTGGTCAGGCTATTTGATGCCGGCGGAAATTTGTTAACCACCGGTCAACTGGCCAGTGACTTCCCTGCCGCCAATGATCCGCGCGGCGCCAATTATTCCATCAGCCTGGATATTCCTGCCAATATGGAAAAAGGGAAATCCTACCGTCTGAAGCTTTCCATGACGGACGCGAATTTTACACTACAGGAAACAGGACCGGTTGTTGTGGCATTGCTGGACGGTCAGAAAACTGCTGAGATTCTTTTACCTGAACAGGTGGATGGCGTCAGCGAATCACGGCCGTATACTCTACCCATAGCTCCTTCAGCGACCGGAAAGATCACTGAGATCACTTTGCCCCGGGTCGTTAATATGGGGGGCAGTGCCGGCGAACAGAAATTGACTGTCAGCCTTTCTTCCACCCCGGGTGGCGAAGAGATCATTGCCAGCAAAGAAGTGGTTCTCAATTTCGCCGGCTTCGGTGACACTCAATCCGCCACGGCTGTTTTGCCTGAACCGGTCAGCGTGATCAAGGGCCACACATATTCATTGATCCTCGCCGCAAAGGGTGACGCTGACCTTGCTCCAATTGGTAACAAGATTGCCCTCGAGACCTCATGGGATGATCCGCTGCCGCTTGGGCTCAACGGCATCATTCCGTTTGACTACAATTACGGCGCGTACCGCACCGATCTGAATTTTGAAATGTACTGGGATGATTCCGCGGATAAACTGGTCCGGTTTGAACAGACCATCCAACAGGCGGATTATATTGTGATGACGTCCAACCGGCAGTGGGGGACTACCCCCCGCGTTCCGGAACGCTATCCGCTGACATCGGCGTATTACCGCAACCTGCTGGGCTGTCCGGTGGAAAAAGATGTCGTGGATTGCTACCGCGAGGCACAACCGGGGATGTTCAAAGGCAATTTCGGGTTTGACCTGGTCAGTGTTTTCCAGAGTGACCCGAGTATTGGAAATTTCAAGATCAATACTCAGTTCGCGGAAGAAGCTTTTACCGTCTATGACCATCCGAAAGTGATGATCTTTAAAAAGACTTCGGACTACGATACTGAAAAAGTGGCGCAGATTCTCCGGGCGGTTGACCTGACGAATGTGGTGCATCTAACCCCGCATAAAGCCGCGGATTACCAGGGAGACCTTATGCTGCCGGCAGACCGGCTGGCGAGTCAACAGGCGGGTGGTACCTGGATTGAGTTGTTCAATCCGGAATCCGTTGTGAACAAGTACCCATGGTTGGGAGCCGTGGTCTGGTATCTG
>CAYQTY010000121.1:0-3599 GCA_964420535.1 uncultured Leptolinea sp.
GGAATACTTCCGTCACCCGTGAAGGGCATGCCTTGGTAGGGAGCAAGCCGGAGGGGTCGCACACATCCACCCGCGAAACACCCACAGGCACAGCCCAGTCAGATGTCGGTTGGTCAGCCAGGTTCTGGCGCATAACAGCATTCCAGATTCCTCCAGCCGCCCGCACGCCAAGAGTTGCCGGAAAGCTGGAGCCCTCCGACGTGCCCATCCAAATGACAGCCACACGCCGGGTGGTATACCCCGCGGCCCATATCTCCCGGCCCCCGTCAGCGCTGCCGAATTTTGCTCCGGCCGGCCTGCCGAGTTCAAAGGGATTGGGATATCCAAGTTCAGCCCGCCGCAGGTTCTCATCAGATAACACATTGTGCACAAGATACGCCAAAGGCGCGCTGACTACCGGTTGCCGGTGGATCAGATCACCTGAAAACAAAGGATTCCCATAACTATCTTCCATGGAAAGTAACGTGGAAAGCCTGGGCGATTCACCTTTTTCGATTTGAAGGCCGTACATATCACCCAGATTCGCGAAAACAGACATTCCCTGGGCGATCTCCAACAATGAAACATTCCCGCCGCCTTTCAGCAGCTTTTCAGGCGCGTAAGCGTTTTCGAGGCTGGACGGGCCCAGTGGACTGGCCAAACGCCAGATGGTTCGCGCGCCCAACCGGTCAAGCAGATCTTCCAATGGATTCAGCCGGTCGGCGATCAAAGCGGTTCGCAAGCGGATTGGACCGCGATATTTAGCTGCTTCTTCTTTCGTCAGTGGAGATACGTCCCCCACGGGCTGCACTGGAAGGTCCCACATCAGGCTGGCCGGGCTGTATCCGCGCGAGAACACGGCTGCCGCCACAAAGGGATTCAATACCGTGCCCCCCTGCATATCCTCATAAATATCTGATGTGATGTTCAGGGCAGATTTCCCGCTGAGGGCCAGTATCTCCCCGCGGGTAGGGTCAAGTAGAACACCCGCCGCCTGTGTATCAGCCGGCAGCGATAATTCTATCGGGGGAAGAGCTGGCAATAAGCGGGCCACGGCGCATTTCTGATCAGTCTCATTGCCGGTGGATTCAAGGCGGTTTAATTGGGCCTTCAAGGCGCAATCCAGTTGTTCCTGTTGAATTAGATCAAGCGTGGTGCGAATTTGCAACCCGCCCAGTGCCAGCCGGTCATCGGATACCAGTTCAGAAAGTTGTTGCAGCGCCAACCGGGTGAACGCGGGTGACGTGGTTAACGCGGCCGGGTCCGGTGCCTTTTGAATGGTCAATCCGCTTTCCAGGGCGGTCTGCTTTATCTCACCGGTAATCACACCGGCATCCACCAGCTTATCCAGCGTGGAACGCATCAGGTCATCCGCGGCCTGGGGCGAATCGTGGGGGTTTAATGCCGGCGCGGTTGAAAGCCCGGCCAGCAGCGAAACCTCAGCTTCATTGAGGTCAGCCGATGACCGTCCAAAATACACGAGGGCGGCGCTTTCGGCACCGGTGACGCGCCGGCCGAATGCGGCACTGTTCAGGTACCATTCGAGCACTTTCTCCCGGCCGTATGTGGACGTCATTTGCCATGCCAGCAGGCGCATCCGCACCGCCCGTTCCGTCGAATCGTCTTCCTGCCAGAGCAGCAACCGGCTGACAAGGTTCTCGGCGAGGGTGCGCGGTTCAGGGTCTGACCAGTGCTTCCAGTCTGCTCCAACGGATTGCCAGAAATCCGGCTGGTTCAATGCCACCACCGCTTTTGCCAGCAGCGGTGAAAAGTGGGGATCCTGATCCGTATCCAGCCAGACATAAGCGCGTTGAGAACCGGGATTATCAAGTGTAAGTAATTCGATCTCGCCGCTGCGGTCATAAAGGCGGGAAGGCTGCAGGATCAATCCATCGGCGGGGTCAAAGAACCGGGCAGCCTGTTCCACCGGGGGCAGGTTGGCCGTCACATTGACATACAGTCCAGCCAAGGTGATCACACCGCCCATTAGAAGGAGGGAGAGCAATAATAGAAGAGTCAATCCAGCCGGCCTGAGCCGGCTGGAAAGCCGCCCTGCTTTTTCTGTTTTGTGCCGGTTACGCCGGATCATCACCCGATTCAGGTCATGCAATGGCATGGATGTAGTTTAACATAATCCAATTCCCCGGGATGGAGATCATATTCTCTCGTAGGATGGATTGAGGGCGCTTTTCCCGAAATCCATCATTACATTGCCCCGTAGTTTGGATTGAGGACGCGTTTCCCGAAATCCATCATTACATTGCCCTGGTAAATGGCAAAAAAAAGATGGATCAAAGGCATCCAATGCCTTCAATCCATCCTATGGTGGAAATCTAAAGATGGTTACGCGTTCGGCACAACCGGAATGACGTAGTCACATGAGGTATCGCCGCAGGAATGTGCTTTCACCTGGGTGACAGGGAATTCCATGCCTGTCGCATAGCGGATGGCGGCCTGAAGCAACCCGACGGTTAGGTAACAGCGAGGGGCTTTTGTTTCACGGCCATAGCAGACCGGGCATACTTCCGTCAGGTACAGGAATTGTCCGTCCGCGGTGCGGGGTATTTTTGTTTCGGATGTCCGGTTGATGAAGTTCTGGACCATGACCAGCGCACTCTCCACCTTCTCTTCTAGAGATTTCGCCTTGAACTCATCGCTTTCCAATTTAAGTGGATCGCCTGATTTCTTCATCGTTTCCCGGAACAACACATTCCCGGCTTTCAAAGCCAGCGCCTGCGCGCCGCGGTCGCCGTACATGTCATCAAGTGCGGCAATAATGCTGGAATAACGGGCGATGTCTACTCCCGGGGTCATATCATCGGGAGGATAATTATCGATCATGGCAGACTGGCCGGCCATGTTGAGAATGGCTTTAACGCCATTTTTCCCGAGAACATCCTCGAGAGCCAACAGAAGATGGTGAACAAAGCTGTTGGGGTATAAGATGCCACTATCTGGTATTGTTTTCATCTTTTTATCTATCCAGAGATGGAATAACAACAACCTGTTGGAATGTACAACCGGATGTTGTTTGGATCAAAGTACTTCACATTCCCACAAACACAAAGCATACGAAACACCTGCAATGATTATAGTATCATATCCAAATTGCCGTAAAGAAAAACCTTGCAATCGGATTACAATTTCATCATTACAAATAAACGATCAATTCACAAGGGAACGTAATAATCCTTCTCTGTCAATAAAACCTCGTAGACTACCGTCATCATTAACAACAATCAGCCACTTCCGGTTTTCCGCCAGCATTATTTTTACACAATCAGCTAAGGAAGTATCCGGAGAAATCTCAACCACCCCTGGTGACATTATCTCTTCTGCCGTTTCTCTGGAAGCCGGTGGTTTGCCGATCTTTCGAAGCGCGTCAAGAATTCCACCGCGGTATTCCGGCTGCGAGCGGGCAACAAGATCAGAATCCGAGATCATGCCAATGGCGTGTTTTTCGTCATCCACCACAATAAACCGGTGTGTGCCAAATTGGACAAACTTGTCCACGATCTGCCCCAGTGTGTCATCACGGGTAATCATGGGCAATTCTGTCTGAATTATGTCCTTAACAGTCTTGCCTGCCCCCTTGACCACGTTCTGTGGAATCAAATGGG
>CAYQTY010000121.1:3609-9393 GCA_964420535.1 uncultured Leptolinea sp.
CACCAGTTGTCTCAAGATATCCAGGCGGGAAAGCATACCCATAAGATGGTTGCCGGCATCCACCACAGGCAGCCGCTTCAGGTTGGCGCGCACCATTTTTTGCGCGGCCGAACCCAGAGAGTCTTCCGGAGCGATTGTGACTACCGGCCGCGTCATCACTTCGGCAACTGTCAATCGCGTTGTTTTTAGAGATTCCACGGCTTTCTGTATATCTTCATCAGGCAATTGCAATGTGACCGACAGGCGGTGCAAAATACCGCCGCGATCCAGCAGATCTTCGTCCGTCAACAAACCAACCACACAACCGGATCCATCCACCACAGGCATGGCCTTTACTTCATGATGGATCATCTTCTGCCAGGCTTCACTTACGCTCATTTCCGGTTTCAACGAGACCACGTCACGGGTCATTACATCTGACACCAACTTATCTGCCGGTAACGGGTTGAGATAGCGGTGCGTGTATTTTACGATGGTAACATCTTCGAGGGTAATCAACCCTTCCTGAACCATGGGAGATACCGCGTCCAGCGCCCGTTGGATGCGCTCCGGAATGTCAACCACTTCGATCACCACGGGAAGGTCAACCGAAAGCACCTCAATGGATGTGGTACGAATATGCGAGTGCGCGCCAAAACCGGAAACACCGCGAAATACGGTGGCGCCGGCCAATCCCTGTGCGCGGATGGCTTCAAGAATGGCGGTATCCAGCGGTTTCCCGCGCCACCTGTCACTTTCTCCTATGTAAATTCGCAGGCGCTTTCCCGGATTCTGGCCGGGAAGGTATGGAACTGTTTTGGTTTTAGATGTTTTTTCCAAGGAACACTCCCAATCCAACACTCACAATGCCCAGAATGGAACTCCCGAACAAATTCATTAATCCGGCCAACCATTGACCTTTTGACAACAGGGAAAAACTCTCATAGGAATACGTGGAAAATGTGGTGTACGCCCCGAGAAAACCGATGGCAACAAGAAAACGCCAGCGGGGATCAATAAGGAACCGTTCCGTTGTCAGGGTCATGAACAGGCCAAGTAGGAAGCTGCCGGTGACATTTATAAGCATGGTGCCATACGGAAAAGCCGATCCCCAGCGTTCGGCGCACCAGATTCCCAGCCAGTAACGGGCGTTGGCACCTAGAATTGCGCCCGCGGATATCAGTAAGAACTTATCCATATCTATTCATTCTAGCCTTTTTAATGGAAAAAATAACGGATTGAATTAAAAAGCTTCTGCCCTGAAATTCTCAAGACAGAAGCTATCAGCCCGTTCCGGCGGTTCGTTATTTCCCGGCGAGCTTCATCGCCGGAAAAATTATACCGCCTTCTCCGGATCATGGATATTTACCACACAACGGAAGGGAAAAATTCGAGAATTTCAACGCTCAAGAATGTTCTGATGATTGTCAATTTCCCTTTCTTTTCGTTACAATGGCGGTATGAAACACTTACCTGCACCCATTCTCCTGATAACGCTCGTGCTTTCAGGATGTTCCATTCTTCCCACCCAACCTGCCAGGCCGCAGGCTGAACTCACACCCTACTCCACTCGCACGGTGACAGTCCCCACGCTTCCACCTGCCCTACCAACCCTGGAACCCCCGGCGCCGTCCACCCGTCCCACCCAGATCACCCATGTGGTGAAAAAAGGCGAAGATATGGGCGGCATTGCCACCCTCTATGGCGTAAAGATCAAAGACCTGCGGGACGCCAATTCAAAGGTTGACCCCCGCATGATGCCCATCGGCACAGTGCTGATCATCCCTTCCGGTGATCCCGAACAGGATACCTTCCAACCGACAGCCATCCCCACGCCAGCCGTCATCCTGCAGACCCGTGCGCCGGTTTGCTATCCTGACCCAACTGGAGGCGTCTGGTGCCTGATGAAAGTGGAAAACAACACCGAAGGCGATGTGGAAGATATCTCCGCTGATTTTGTGCTCTCCGGCTCTGATGGAAGCGGGCCGCAAACCCGCACCGCCTTCTGTCTGCTGGACCGGCTGCAATCCGGGCTGGCTATTCCGCTGGCGGCGTACTTCCCACAGCCGCCTCCGCCGCCCTGGGAGGCGGCAACCCGTCTGCGTACAGCTTCGCCGGTGATAAATGACTCCGGCCGGTATCTGATCTCTGATCTGAAACTCCGGTCTTCCAAGTACTCCCCCGACAAGTTGTCCATTCATGTCAACGGAACGGTTGACCTGCAGGGCGACCAGAAAGATGCCAATATCATTTATGTTGTGGGCGCCGCCTATAACGGTTCCGGGCAACCGGTGGGAGTGCGCCGCTGGGACAGCCAGGTCGGATTGGAATCCGGCAGCGGTATAGTGTATGATTTTAGTATCTATTCACTGGGTGGTCCTATCGAACAGGTTGAAATCCTGGGAGAGACCCGCCCCTGATTCGCCATAGTACGGAGGATGCCATGCCAGAAGCCGTGATCATCAATGCCGTTCGAAGCCCGATTGGGGCGCTGGGAGGCGGTCTGTCTTCCGTCCGGCCTGATGACCTGGCCGCGATGATCCTGCAGGCGCTCATCCGCCGGGCGGAGATTGACCCGGCTCTGGTGGAAGAGGTTTATCTGGGCTGTGCCAATCAGGCGGGAGAAGATAACCGCAACGTAGCCCGCATGGCCGCCCTGCTGGCAGGGTTCCCGGTGGAAACTGCCGGGGTGACGGTCAATCGCCTGTGTGCTTCCGGCCTCACAGCCGTCATTCAGGCTGCCCGCGCCATTCGCTGCGGTGAAGCCGAAGTGCTGATCGCCGGCGGCGTGGAAAGTATGTCACGTTCGCCCTATTCTGTTCCCAAATCCGAAACGGGCTTCCCCTTTGGTAACCTTACCGCGTGGGATACCGCTCTGGGATGGCGTTACCCGAACCCGCGGATGCAGTCATTTTATGGCACAGAATCGATGGGAGAGACGGCGGAAAACATCGTCGAAAGCACCGGCATCACGCGCCTCGCTCAGGATGCTTTCGCCTTGTCCAGCCATCAGCGTGCGATTGAAGCCATTGATTCCAATAAATTCGCCCAGGAGATAGAACCGATCCTGGTGCAGCAACGCAAAGGCGACCCCGTACTATTCAATATGGACGAACGCCCCCGCCGCGATACCAGTATGGAAAGCCTGGGCAAATTACGGCCGGTCTTCCGCTCAAACGGATCGGTGACAGCCGGCAACAGCTCCGGCATGAACGACGGCGCGGCGGCGGTGTTGATCATGAGCGAAGAACGCGCCCGCACCCTCGGCCTCAAACCCTGGGCACGAATTGTGGCCGGAGCGTCCGCCGGGGTGGCACCGCGCCTGATGGGCATGGGGCCCGTCCCCGCAGCCCGCAAAGTATTGCATTTATCCGGGCTGGGCATCGGCAATCTGGGATTGGTTGAATTAAATGAAGCATTTGCCGTGCAGGCCATTGCCTGCATACGCGAACTGGGATTATCGCAAGATATCACCAATGTGAACGGCGGAGCCATTGCCCTGGGTCACCCTCTGGGGTGCTCCGGCGCCCGCATACTCACTACTATGCTGCACGAAATGCGCCGCCAGGCGCCGCAAAAACCCCGCCCGTATTTCGGACTGGCAGCCCTGTGTGTAGGGGTGGGACAGGGTGAAGCTTTTCTGGTGGAATGGATGGAAGAAAATCCAGAATAATGGTGACTTCTAAAATATTTTTAATGTTTCTATGAGTATTTTTGTTGCGCGAGTGGATGATTTTTGACACTCGAAAGCTTACTTTTGCCGGAGAATAATAGAAATAGATATTGTGCCGCTTCCCTGCGGCTATATTCTTCTGACAGGAGGAAAAATGCCCCCAAAGGGTCGAATCGAAGTAAACGAAGACCTCTGCAAAGGTTGTGAGTTGTGTGTGGCGAATTGTCCTCAGGAAGTCATCGCGTTGAATATGGAACGCCTGACCAAGAGAGGCTACCATCCCGCGGATCTGGCTAAAGAGGGATGCACAGGTTGCGGTATCTGTGCCATTGTTTGCCCCGAAGCCGCCATTACTGTCTACCGTGAAGTTGTGCATAAGCAACCAGCCTAGGAGAGGGTTATGGCAAAACAATTATTAAAAGGTAACATCGCGGTGGCTGAAGCTGCCATCCGTGCCGGGGTTCAGGCGTACTTTGGCTACCCGATCACCCCGCAGACTGAATTACTGGAATGCATGTCTGCCCGCATGCCGGAAGAAGGGCGCGCATTTGTACAGGCCGAAAGCGAACTGGCGGCCATCAATATGGTGTACGGCGCAGCCTGTACCGGGCGCCGTGTGATGACATCTTCCTCGTCTCCTGGCATGAGCCTGATGATGGAAGGCATTTCATACATGGCCGGCACCGAAGTCCCCGCCGTGCTGGTTGACGTGATGCGCGGTGGTCCCGGGCTGGGCAATATCCAGCCATCTCAAAGCGACTATAACCAGATCGTCCACGGCGGCGGTCACGGCGATTATCACATGATCGTCCTTGCTCCCTGCAGTGTGCAGGAAGCCGTTGACCTGACCGTGCTGGCATTTGATCTGGCGGAAAAATACCGGTCTCTGGTTACAGTGTTGATGGACGGCAGCCTGGGTCAAATGATGGAAGCCGCGGAATTACCCCCGATGCAGCCGCTCAAGAAAGAATTCCCCGAATGGGCAGTTGACGGTGTCCCGGGCCGCGAACGCCGGCTATTGACCTCCATCTATATGGATGCCCCGGCGGAGGAAGTGACCAACATGCGCCTTCTGAACCGCTGGAACAAGATCCGCGAGAATGAAATTCGTTACAAACAATACTTCCTGGATGATGCCGAATACGCCATCGTAGGGTTTGGGTCAGCCGGCCGCATCGCGCTATCGGCTGTGCGCCAGTTACGTGCCCAGGGTGTAAAGATCGGACTGCTGCGCCCCATTACGGTCAGTCCCTTCCCTATTGACGCGGTTGAAGCCCTCGGCAAACGCATGAAAGGCATGCTGGTGGTGGAGATGAACTCCGGCCAGATGTTGGATGATGTGATGCTGGCCACCCACGGCAGCGTTCCGATTGAATTCTATGGGCGTACCGGCGGCGTAGTGCCGCTACCGGATGAGATCGTCAGCGCGGTACAGCGTATGATTGCCGGTCCGGTTGCCACCAGCGGGCACCCCCGTGACCGCTGGATCAAATATATGTCCTTTATTAACTGACGAAAGGGATAAGAATGACGGTTCCTGAACTGGATAGAGAGCTGGAGGCTGTTTATCAACGGCCCGACGCTTTGACAGACAGCAACACGCATTACTGCCCGGGCTGCACCCACGGTATCGCGCACCGTTTGATCGCCGAAGTGGTCGACGAAATGGGCATCCGCGAAAATATGGTTGGCGTCGCTTCTGTCGGCTGCTCGGTGTTCGCGTATAACTATTTCGACATTGACTTCGTACAGGCTCCACACGGCCGTGCCCCGGCCATGGCTACCGGCGTAAAACGCGTGCTTCCCGACCGCTTTGTGATTACCTATCAGGGCGACGGCGACATGGCTTCCATCGGAATGGCCGAAATCGTCCACGCGGCAGCCCGCGGCGAGAACATCACCACCATCTTCATCAACAACACCAACTACGGCATGACCGGCGGGCAGATGGCCCCCACCACACTCCCCGGCCAGAAGACCACCTCCTCACCCAATGGCCGCGATGTGGAAACCGCCGGATACCCCATCCGGGCATCTGAAATGCTGGCCAAACTGGACGGCGCCAGCTACATTGCCCGCCGCAGCCTGCACGATCCCAAGAACATCCGCATGGCCAAAAAGGCCATCCGCAC
>CAYQTY010000122.1:0-9385 GCA_964420535.1 uncultured Leptolinea sp.
TTGTGGAACTCACCGGCTGCGATTCACTCGCCTGCGCCATCGGCACCAGCCACGGCGCGTTCAAATTCAGCGGCACCCAGGGCCTGCACTTTGACGTCCTCGGCGAGATCCAGAAGAACCTGCCCGGCTTCCCGCTGGTCATGCACGGTTCGTCCTCCGTCCCGCAGGACGAAGTGGCGCGCATCAATGCTGCCGGCGGCAACCTCAAGGGCGCCAAGGGTGTGGATGCCGACCAGTTCCTGCGCGCCGCCCAGTTGGGCGTCACCAAGATCAACATCGATACCGACGGCCGCCTGGTGTGGACCCGCGTTCACCGCGAATATTTCAATGAACACCCCGAAAACTTCGACCTGCGCCCCGTGGGCAAGGTCTTCATGTCCGAATATGCCAAGTTCATCGCCGATAAGAACGTCAAACTCGGCAGCAACGGTCAGCTCGAAGCAGTCCGCAAGCTGATCGGCAAGTAATTTTTCAGTAGTTGAATGTCAACACCCCTCTCAATCTGGGAGGGGTGTTTTGTATTATCGTAGGATGGATTGAGGGCGCCTTTCCCGAAATCCATCTTTTTTCATTTTCCCCGAACCCCATCCCCCCAATCAAATATCAAATTCCATCAGATCAAAATCCCTCATTTCCATCAAATACCGCACCGATTCGCGATCTTTTCCATCTTTATTGATGCTCGAAAATTCCCAGTCAAACGGGTGATCCACATAGCCATGTTTGACCGGATTCATGTGAATGTAATTGATATGGTTTTCCAGGTCGCGTTCATCTCGGATGGTGTGCTCCCAATACCGGCGCTGCCAGAAGGGACTTTCACCCCGGGAAACCCGGGATTCTGACATGGGGATATCGAGAAAATCCGTCGGGAAATCACGAGAAAATTTCCCTTTAATCAATCGCCAACGGCCGGGGTAATCAGCGTCACCTTCGGGCAGAGTCCAGATCATGTGAAGGTGGTCCGGCAGGATAACGTGGCTGACGACTTTGAACGGGTGGTTCTGTTGCACGTAATGGAACGCGTTCCGCAGGATCTGTACCGTTTGAGGCTCGGTAAACAATTTCCGCCGTAAACAGGTGACAACGGTGAAGAAATAGGTTCCTCCGGGAACATAATTACGGCGGTAATTCATACATGGATTATATAAGGGATGGGTTTTGGATGAAAACGAATGTGTGGTGAAAGATACGCTCCTTTGAAGAAAGATGGATTTCGGGGATGGCGCCCTCAATCCATCCTACAATCTGCGCCCCGTGGGCAAGGTCTTCATGTCCGAATATGCCAAGTTCATCGCCGATAAGAACGTCAAACTCGGCAGCAACGGTCAGCTCGAAGCTGTCCGCAAGCTGATCGGCAAGTAGATTTTTCTGTAGTTGAATGTCAACACCCCTCTCAAACCGGGAGGGGTGTTTTTTGTTTACACTGAAACTTTTTCAAAAAATCCTCGGTGAGGTCTACACCTCGCCAATCTACTTATGGGTCAAAAGGTGAAGGTCGATATACATGTTGGTAAGAGCATACTTGGACAGGTTAATAAGAATTGGGTAATGAGACAAGTCTAGATTTCAGCCTCACTTTTTTGTTTATAATGATTAGAATAATTTATCCATAATTTTGTCGTCTTAGAAAAATCACAAATGGGGGGTGTAATCACAAAAGGATAAAAAATGGAAAATGAGAATAATAATCCATCAGAAGGTCAAATTATTTTTTATTCGACCCCCGAAGGTGTTACAAAGGTAGAAGTTGTCTATCAAGGTGACACATTCTGGCTAAGCCAACAACGAATGGCTCGATTGTTCAATGTGGATGTTAGAACAATTAATGAACATCTTCAAAGGATATTTGCGAATGGTGAATTAAATAAAGAGGCAGTTATCCGGAAATTCCGGATAACTGCCTCAGATGGGAAAAATTACTTAACAAATTTCTATTCTCTTGACGCAATAATCTCAGTTGGGTATCGAGTAAATAGTCTATATGCAACTCAATTCCGAATATGGGCAACTCAGACGCTTAAGGAATTTATTATCAAGGGGTTTGTTCTTGACGATGACCGCCTGAAACTAAACAAACGTTTCGGTCCAGATTATTTTGACGAATTACTCGAGCGTATTCGAGAAATCCGTGCCAGTGAAAGACGTTTTTATTTAAAGATAACAGATATTTATGAACAATGCAGTATTGACTATTCTCCAACGGCAGAAATTACCCGACACTTTTTCATGACTGTGCAAAACAAATTACATTGGGCAATTACTAAGATGACTGCAGCAGAGATAGTTGCCAATCGGGCGAACGCTGATCAACCAAATATGGGATTGACCAACTGGAAAAACGCGCCAGGTGGAAAAATACTTAAATCCGATGTCTCAATAGCCAAGAATTACCTAAATGAATCTGAAATTAAGGAATTGGAACGTATAGTGTCCATGTATCTTGACTATGCGGAAAACCAGGCTGCCCGGCAGATTCCAATGAGTATGCAAGATTGGGTGAAAAGGTTGGATGCGTTTCTTCAGTTCAATGAATATGACATCTTAACTGACGCCGGGAAAGTGTCGCACGAAATAGCCAAAGAGATGGCTGAAGGACAATATGAGAAATTCAGAGTTGATCAGGATCGTAAATTCGAAAGTGATTTTGAACGGGCGGCAAAACGGTTAAGTAAAGGAAAAGACTAACTTTCCCGGTATGTGAAGAAAGGTGCGTACCCGGATGGCTGGGGTGGAAAACCGTCTATGAAGCTGATGGGCGCGAGCCTGGGCTAATAATTTCATGCTGCGATTAAAAACAATCTCACCTGACCACTTGACAGGCTGATAAACGAGGTAAATAGCACCTATTGACCTTATAATATGAAAGAAGAAATCGGAAGAAGTATTGCAATCTTCTTAAGATTTATTAAATAAAGAAAAGGGGTGTAAATAAGGATACATTTTTGTGGTCTAAATTATTGTGCGAAGAGAAGAAAGTCAAATTTAGCCGGGAAGATAAAACTGATAACGATTATCGGAGTATTTTTGAAAAAGACTATCATAGAAGCATTTTGAGCCCCTCATTTAGAAGATTGCAAGATAAAGCGCAAGTTTTTCCGTTGGAAAAAATGGATTTTGTAAGAACTCGACTGACTCATTCTATTGAAGTAGCTTCAGTTGCTAGGTCATTGGGAAAGAATTTAGTAGATTTCATAAAAGAAAAAGACAATAGTAATTGTAAAAATATTCAATATATTCCAAATATACTTGAGTGTGCAGGAATTTTACATGATTTAGGAAATCCGCCATTTGGGCATTTTGGGGAAGATGCTATTCGTGATTGGTTTATTAGGAATTTGAATCTTATCATTTTTGATGGTAAGACATGGAAATATAAAAACGAGTTACAAGGTACGAACATAAAATATCGATCATTAGTTGAGATTCTTCCTGAACAAAAACGAAATGATTTTATTTTTTTTGAAGGGAACGCCCAGACAATACGCAATGTTATGAAATTGAACTATTTAATTGATGAAAATGGTTTGAACTTAAGTTACCCATTACTTAATACGCTTATTAAATATCCTGTAAATTCATTAAATATAAATAAGACTAATTTGCTATCAAAGAAAATGGGGATTTTTGCTGCGGAAGAATTAGATTTTAAAAAGATCATTTTGTACACTGACGTGGTGATTAATAATCGAATCTGTAGACATCCACTGACCTATTTGTTAGAAGCTGCTGATGATATCACTTATTTAACAGATGACTTAGAGGATGCTTTTAACAAAGATAAGATTCGAGTCATTGACATAATAAATGAATTAGAAAAAATTAAAGGTGAAGATAAATTACTAGTCAAAACAAAAATGAAAATTGAAAAGTATAAAGATGATGCAGACTTACATAATTTCAAAAACGTGGATATGTATGTTATTCAGCGATTAAAGGTTTTTTTGCAAGGGAGTTTAATTTCTGTTGTTGTTGATTCTTTTATTAAAAACTATCAAAAAATAATGTCAGGTAATTTTGAAAAAACACTTTTAGAAGAATCTGAAGGTAGAAATATTGAAATATGTTTGCGAAATATTGCATCACGCTTTATCTTCAATTCAAAAGATATTATCGAAAATGAAGTAAAAGGCCACAAAGTTGTTGAAGGAATTTTAGATGAATTGACATTACCTATACTTAATTTAGACTCATACAATAAGACAAAAACTTATAGCGAGAAACTATATCACCTTCTTTCTGATAGTTATTGCTTGATCTTCGAGAACAAATTGAGACAATTAGAAAATGAATTTGGAAATAAACCTGAAGAAAAGTTACAAGAAATCACCTATAATAAATTGTTATTAATTACTGATTTTATTTGTGGAATGACCGACAGTTTTGCCTATGATTATTACCAAAAAATCTTCTCAATTAGATAAAATAGATGTTGAAATTCAACTCAACATATGGTATAGTTATTTCTAGGAGTAATTTGAAATGAGTGAGTTTGGAGAAAAGCTAAAAAGACTTCGGAAAGAAAGGAAAATTACTCAAAGAGATTTGGCAGATAGGATTGGGGTAGATTTTACTTATATCAGCAAAATGGAGACAGGAAAACTAGATAATTTTCCGTCTTTAGAAATTATTAAAAAAATTTCAATAATTCTTGAAACAAATGAAGAAGAATTAATCTTGTTAGCAAAAAAAATCCCCGATTCGTTACGCGAGACAATTATTGAAGATGATCTTGCTGCAGCCTTTTTACGGAAGGTACCTTACTTATCATCTGAACAAAGGGATCAAATTAAGGATCTAATAAATAAATCATAAATTATGAAAACTGAATTTATTCCAAATAATAGAATGGATTTTATTACATCGACTCTTCTCAATAAAGCGGGGATTTCTACAAGTTGGGAAGGTTTTGTGAAAAAAATTGATATTGATTATCTAATTGAATTCGAATTTGAGCTTGATATGATATGGGAAAATATTAATCATCTATCTACTAACGGAGTAGTTCTTGCAGCAATTTTTCCAGAAAAACGAACAATTTATCTCAACGAATCCCAAAAAGATCTATTTGAGAAAAAGATAGGCACAATGAATTTTACCAAAGCGCACGAGCTTGGCCATTGGGTGTTACATGTAACCAAACAAAAAGATTACAAACAATTATCCTTTTCCGAAAATGATATATATTTTTGTCGAGGTGGAGATATGCGACCGCCAGAAGAAATTCAAGCGGATAAATTTGCTGCTTCAATTCTTATGCCTAAGGAAATTATTAAAGGGGCAATTTTCGAACTAAAAGAGAAAGGTGAGATTCATTTTTCAGACTTATATAGAATTAAAGATGCTTTTGAAGTTAGTATTTCTGCATTAATCAATCGAGTTCATGACCTTAAGCTTCTTTATATTATTGATAAAAAAATATTTTCCAGTAAAGAAGAAGCTAATGGGCAACTATTGTTGTTATAAAAAATTTTAAAAATTATATTGAGTTGAAATTCAACTCAATATCACGAGGAAAAATGGATCCTAGGCACCGAAAAAGTAAACAAACGAGACAAAATCAATTTTTCTTGAGGAATGAATTCAAAAATCAAGGTTTTTGGGAAATACCACAAATAAAGAAAGATAACATTGATTTAACTTCTATAAAATTAATTGGAGCTGACCATATAAAAAACCAAGCTAGTCACTCTGATATTACTAAAACCGTTCATTTTTTCCTAGATGACTACAAAATAGAAAAGTTTTTCAATTATCCGGAAAGGTATTTAAAGAGATTAGCACAATATAGATATTTATTGACGCCTGATTATAGCCTTTACACTGATCTACCTATTTCCATCCAAATAATTAATACATTTAAAAACCGGTGGTGTGGATCATTTTGGCAAAATTACGGCCTAAAAGTTATCCCAACAATTAGTTGGGGAAGAACCAATTCGTATGAATTTTGTTTTGAAGGGATAGAACCGCATTCTGTTGTGGCAATATCAACAATTGGTTGTAAAAATTTCAAAAGTCTATTCCTAGGAGGATATTATGAAATGATAAAAAGGATTAAACCAGAGAATATTATTTGTTTTGGAAGTCCATTCACTGAAATTAGTTCAGAGGTAATTCATATTCCGTATTTAGAGACTACAGGGAGAAAAAAATAATGGGTGGCAGAGGAAGTGGATCGGGTATCAGAAGTAGACAATTTAGTATCTATGATGAAGAAAAAAGGATAAAAATAGAAGAGATTATCAGTAATAGTAATATTTTACGCGATAGTCAATTATCTGGATCAGGGATTAGTGCAAAGGAGAATTTCCCAAAACAGAAAAAATGTGCATGTTGTGGAAATCGAACGATTCCAAATGGAACAAAATATGAAAAGTGCTCAATCTGCGGATGGATTGATGATCCTTATCAAAATAGACATATAAATAGCCTCGAAGGGAAGAATCCTATGACATTATTTGAAGCTCAAATCAGATTTAATAATATTTAGTACTCTCGGATAAAAAAGTCCTTACTAAAAGAGGCTTCCTAAAATTCTAACCATTAAAAACCAAGCTTCTATACCAGTAAAATAGAAGCTATTAGTGAGGTATCCGTGTGGTCATTAGGGTTTAATAAATTAATGTAGAGAGGGACCGCCCCCCGCGGTCCCTCTTTCATTCCCTAAATCGACTTCACGTAATCCCGGCCCATCCCCAGAACCTCGCCCACAATGGGCATCCAGGTGCTGATGGCGATCTTCTGCGGGCATTTATCCAGGCACTCGTCACACTGGATGCAGTTTTCGGCCTTCGAATCATCCGAGATCCAATTCTTGTAATCAAAGCGGCTGTCGGCCAGAATGTCAAACATCAGCGCCTTGTTGTACGAGTCAAAGTTGCGCGGAATGTTGACGCCGTTCGGGCACGGCAGGCAGTACTCGCAGCGCGTGCACGGGATGGGGCTCAGGCTGTTCATCAGTTCGCGCACCTGCTCGATCAGCGCGTTATCGGCGGCGGTCAACCTGCCCACGGCCGATTGTGACGCCGAGGCGATGTTCTGCTCCACCTGTTCCATGGTGTTCATACCGCTCAGCACCACGCCCACTTCGGGTTGGCTCCACAGCCACTGCAGCGCCCAGTCCGCGGGGCTCGCCTGGCGTGAAGCCGAAGCCCACAGCGGCCGCACGGCGGGAACATCCAGCGCCAGCTTGCCGCCCAGCAGCGGTTCCATGATCACAATACCCAGTCCCTTCGAAGCGGCATACTTCAGCCCTTCGGTGCCGGCCTGCACGGTGGTATCCATGTAGTTGTACTGGATCTGGCAGAAGTCCCATTTGTCGGTGAAATCCACGATGGTCTTGAAGGTCTCAAAATTATCGTGGAACGAGAAGCCCATCTGGCGGATGCGGCCGTCCGCTTTGGCGGCTTCGGCGCGTTTGACCAGGCCGTGCTTCACCACCTTATCCTTAAAGGAATCGCGGTTGAGGGCGTGCAGCAGGTAGAAATCGATGTGGTCGGTCTGCAGTCGTTTCAACTGCTCGTCGAGCATGCGGTCAAAATCACCCGGCTCGTTGACGAACCACACGGGCGATTTGGTGGCGATGCGCACTCTGTCACGCAGGCCGCCGGCCAGCGCCTTGCCCACAATGGTCTCGCTTTGCTGTTCGTGGTACACGTAGGCGGTGTCAAAATAATTCACGCCAGCCTCAACGGCTTTATGGATCATGGCCTCGGCTTTGGGGTAGTCAATGTTGCCGGCCTTGCCGTCAATGGTGGGCAGGCGCATGGCCCCGAAGCCCAGGGCGGAAGGCTGCCAGTCAAGTTTTCCAAATTTGCGGTACTGCATCATTTTTCTTCTCCTGTCAGTGCATGGTTTGCGGCTTGATAGATTTCCGCCAGACTCACATTATTGGCGTTCGCCAGGCGCACACATTCGTCATATTCGGGCACAGATTGGATCACCTCGCCGTTCAGCCTCTTGAGCTTCACGGTCAGGCTGCCATAGCGGGTTTCCACTTTTCGGAACTCGCGCAGGGCTTCATGCCGCCCGATGGGGATCACGCGCATGCCCAGGGTGGTGGTTTCGCGCAGGATGACGTCACCGATGGCGGCTTCGTCACGGCGCAGGCAGATAACGCCCAGCAGGGTGCCCGGCCGGTTCTTCTTCATCTGGATGGGGATAAGGTAGACGTCTTTCGCGCCGGCCGAGAAGAGTTTATCCATCACATGGCCGTAGAACTGCGGGTTCATATCGTCGATGTTGGTCTCGATCTGCACCATCTCAGCGGCGTCCTCGTCCGGCGTTTCGCCGATGATCAGGCGCATCACATTCGGCCAGGCCAGGTCACGCTTGCCCGCGCCGATCCCCGTTGTGGTGACGGCCATGGCCGGGCGCCGGAACTCCGCCAGGGTAGCCAGCAGGGCCGCGCCGGTGGGAGTCACCAGTTCGGCATCCGATTGCAGCGGCGAGAGCGGGGCGTTGGCTTTGGTCAGAATTTCAAGGGTGGCGGGGGCGGGCAGCGGCAACAGGCCATGCGCGCTTTCCACCGTCCCCGAACCGTACGGAAGGGGCGAAGCGTACAGCTTTTCGATGCCCAACGCGTCAAGCCCGATGACGGCGCCAATCACATCGACGATCGAATCCAGCGCCCCCACCTCATGGAAGTGGATGTGCTCCACCGGTTCGCCGTGCACGCGCGCCTCGGCTTCGGCCAACAGGGTGAACACGCGCGCGGCGGTCTGCTTGACGTTATCGTTCAGCCGGCTGCCGTTGATGATCGCCAGAATATCGGATAAATGCCGGTGATGGTGGCTGTGCGGAACGATCACCTCCAGGTCGGAGGCGCGCAGCGCGCCCTTGTGTGTTTCGGTCAATTTCAGCTCGATCTTTTCCGGCAGGCCGAGCGCGTCGATTCCCTCCCGCAGCACATCAACGGGCAGGCCGGCATCCAGCAGGGAGGCCAGGAACATGTCACCGCTGACGCCCGAGAAGCAGTCGGCATAGGCAATTTTCATTAAAGCACCTCGTTGAGGCTTCCCTGGCGGTAGCCGGTAAGGTCAACCGCCGTGTAATGGAAACCCAGTGATTTGAAATAATTGGAGACCGGCTCGTGCAGGTCAACCAGGTGTTTGATCTTTTCCGGCTCCACTTCAATGCGCGCCACCAACCCGTGGTGCCGCACGCGCACGGTTTTGAAGCCCAGTTCTCGCAGATATTTCTCGCCGTTCGCCACCTGCCGCAGGCCGTACGGCGTAATGGTCTGGCCGTACGGGAAGCGCGTTGCCAGGCAGGGCGCGCTTTGTTTGTCCCAGTTGGGTAGATTCAGCGCTCTGGCCAGCTCACGGATCTCCTGCTTGGTGAATCCCATGTCCATTAACGGGCTGACGGTCCCGGTTTCCTT
>CAYQTY010000123.1:0-7243 GCA_964420535.1 uncultured Leptolinea sp.
GAATAGCCGCTGCCGCATCGGGAACATTGAACATGTTCTCGGTGTATTTCAACTCCATGGCTTTTTCTCCGCCCATTTCTTTCTGAATGTCTTTCAGGGCAGAATACATGGATTGACTGAACGCCATATCGGTGGTGGCGCTGGGCATGATCACGGCAACGCGGATCAGTTTGGTTTCAGCTGCCACGGCGATGGAAGGAGCCGGAATCCAGGCAGCAACTAGCAATGTGACCAGTACTGCTGCGAAAAACAAACGTTTAATGCTCATCAAATCCTCCTTAAATTTTTGTATTGCTTGAGTGGGTTAACTTTCGCCTCGTTCAAAAGGCTTGTTCAATGCGGCTGGTTGACGGGTCCGATTTACCGTCACGGCCAGAGCCGCGATTGTCAGAAGATAGGGCAGCATGACTGCCACATCAGATGGAATATTCACGCCCAGAACCTGCATCCATAATTGGAAGGCGTTTACGGTGCTGAAGAGCAGGGCGCCGCCCATGATCCCCAGTGGTTTCCATCCGCCGAAATACACCAGCGCCACCGCGATGAATCCTTGACCGGCTGTCAGGTTATCCTGAAACAGGTTCAACAGGGAAATAGACAGGGATGCTCCGGCTACTCCGGCCAGCATCGCGCCGATGCACACACTGGAATAGCGGACTTTATCGACATTAACACCCAGCGAATCCGCGGCTGCCGGGTTTTGCCCGACTGATTTGATCATCAGTCCCCAGCTTGTTTTATCGAGTATCCACCAGGCAATGGGGACCAGAAGGAATGCGCCGTATACCAGCAGGCTGTGATTAAAGAATACTTCACCGATATAGGGGATATCTCCCAGTACGGGAATTTTTACAGATTGAAAACCTGTGACGGTCTTTACGGTTCCCACCAGAACGTTGAACAACAGGCTCGAAAGACCCAGCCCGAACATGTGAAGCCCAATACCGCTGATACCCTGTTCGGCTTTCAACGTAACGCTAATGAATGACATTAACAAACCCATCACCAGTCCGGTGAGTATGGCTGCCAGCAAGCCCAGCCAGATGTTTCCGGTATTCAATACCACAAAGAAGGCGGCAAAGGCGGTGATCAACATGGTGCCGTCTACACCAAGATTGACTACGCCCGATGATTGCGCGAAAGCTTCTCCAACCGCGGCATATAAATAGGGTGTGGCCAACCGGATGGCGGATGTTAAAATACCGATGATCACGCCCGAAGTGAGAAGTTCATCCATCAGGCCACCTCTGTTTCTTTGACCGCGGCGATTTTTCGGCGCGCCGCCCAGCGTTTTGACCAGATGGACGAACCGGTGACAAACAGAACCACAAGGCCGAGGATGGCTGTGATCAGGGCGGAAGGTACCTGTGTGGCACGCTGCATTTTATCGGCACCCACCAATAATCCGCCAAATAAGATAGAAGCGGGTATGGCGCCCAGGGGATGAAGCCCGCCAAACAACGCGGCAACAATCCCGGAAAAGCCATAGCCGCCGGTAATGCCTTCCAGCAAGCGGTGTTGAACACCCAAAACTTCAACCACACCTGCCAGTCCGGCAAATCCACCGGCAAGAGTGAGAGACAGCGCCTGATAAAACGGCACATTTATACCGGCATAACGGGATGCATCCGGATTCAAACCGACGGCACGGATGCGGTAGCCGATGGTTGTCCGCCAGAGGAAGATATACACAGCGATCGCCAGTATTACTGCGATAATGGCTCCTGCGTTTAACAGGGTCTGGGGGATCAGCCTGGGCAGCCAGGTATGCGCCGGCAGGCGTTCAGACTGTGCCAGATACTGACCGGCTTTGACTCCGGCCGGGTCGATCAACGGCCCGCGCACCAGCAGGTTCATAAACTGCAGGGCGATGGCGTTCATCATCACCGTGCTGAGGATTTCGTTGACTTTCAATCGGGCTTTCAGTAGACCGGGTATGAAACCCCAGACACATCCAGCCAGAAAACCCATAATGATCGTGGTGGGGATCACCAGCCAGCCTGGCCATTCGCGGAACATCAGCGGCCACCAGGTAGCCATAAGGGCGCCCGCGATGATCTGTCCCTCCCCGCCAATGTTGATCACACTGGCCCGAAAGGCGATACATATTCCGAGACCCACGAGCAACAACGGGGTGGCTTTAACCAGCGCCTGAATAAACCCCGGCCAGCTTCCAAACGCGCCGCTCAATAAAACGGAATAGGCTTTTATCGGGTTGACATTCAAGAAAACCAGTAAGACGGCGCCAATAAGGAGCGCCACCAGCATGCCGGCGAAGGGAATGGCAAGGTTGACGGCAACATCCTGCCAGTTGATCGAAAGACCCCTGTTCTTCTTTGTGTTTTCTGTCATTTCATTGGGGGGCAACCTGCACCTCCGGGTGTGGTAAAAGGATCATACGGCTGTAAATTCTTTCGCGAGTTGCGCGAAGGCTAAACGCTACTATCATTATTTCAGGCCCCAATCCGCCTGACCACGTGAAAGTCAAAATAACCGGGAACAAAATGACTGATGGAGTAGTCAACCACCTGATTCTCTTTGGAAAAAAGCCGGGCTTTCAGCCGCAATAAGGGTGTGGTATGGGCGATATCCAACAGGTTTGACAGGTTCTTATCAGCTGTAACCGCGGCCAGCTTTGTCATCGAGTAAGACAACGGCGGGTCACTGCGTCTAAGTAAAACATCAATAACGGAACCGTGGAATGACCCGGAAAGGTCATCTTTGCGAAGGAATTCGATTGGCAGGACATCGTGGAGATAGGCGACAGGGCGTTTGTTAACTTCAATAGTGCGGGCCACAGACAACACCATCGAGGGCAATTTCAAATCGAGCTCAGTCTGTTCCGGCTGGGTAGCCGGACGTTCTTCAATTTCAGTATCACCCATGCTGGTTTCCAGGCCGATCCGGTTGGCCAGCCGCTCAATGCTTTCCAGAACCTCCAGACCGCTTTCCATTCGTTTACCGTAGGCAGGGGCAACAAAGGTTCCAACGCCATGCCGGCAGTAGATTAAGCCTTCCAGTTCCAAACTGTGAAGGGCTTCGCGCAGGGTGGGGCGAGAAATCCCCAGCTGGCGCGCGAATTCACCCTCAGAAGGCAATTGCTGCCCTGGAAGGTATTCGCCGCTGGAGATCAATTCGCGGATATATTCGGATGTTTGTGTGGGGAGTGAGACCCGGACAGATTTCAACGGTCTCATGAGGGTAGTCATGCCACCTCCGATGTAAAACATCTGAAGCCAGACTTCTTACAACTATCATAAGGGATTTTTCTTTATTAATAAATAGTCATTTGTCACCAGATCAATGATCAGGGTGCATTTTCTTGAAAATATACTGCCAAATCAAATTGGACACAAATTATCAAGAATCAATAGAAATATGCATTGCATATCATCATTAATGATGATGGAAAAAGGAAGAAACTCATGTACTATTGTGAAAGATTTCACAAATGAAATTAATAATACAGTGTGAAATTTTCTGCGGCAGATTTACTGCCCTGAATTCATACAACGTTTTTTGCCGCACATCCAAAGGAGGATCACTATGGCAGGAACAAAGAATTCAACCCGAACAGCACCTTTGATGGACGTTTCTAAAGGCGCCACTTCTATTGAGGAACTTGACGAACTCGTCCGGCAGGTGCGCGAAGCACAACGGATCTTCAGTACATTCTCCCAGGAAAAAGTTGATGTGATCTTCCGTGAGGCATCCATAGCCGCCAACGAAGCCCGCATTGAACTGGCCAAAGAAGCCGTTACCGAAACCGGCATGGGTATTGTGGAAGACAAAGTGATCAAAAACCATTTTGCCGCGGAATACATTTACAACAAGTACCGCAGCACCCAGACCTGCGGTGTAATCGAATCAGATTCCACTTTCGGCATCCAGAAGGTAGCTGAACCCGTGGGCGTGATCTGCGGAATCATCCCCACCACCAATCCCACATCCACCACCATCTTCAAAGCCCTGATCGCCCTGAAAACCCGCAATGCCATCATTTTCTCTCCGCATCCCCGGGCGAAGAACTGTACCGTGCATGCCGCGCGAATCGTTTTGGAAGCGGCTGTACGCGCCGGCGCCCCGGCCGGGATCATCGGCTGGATCGCCACACCCAAGCTTGAGCTGACCAACCACCTGATGACCAACAGCGGAATCAACCTGATCCTGGCTACCGGCGGTCCCGGCATGGTCAAGGCGGCATATTCATCCGGTGTGCCCGCCATCGGTGTGGGAGCCGGCAACACTCCCGCGCTGATCGATGAGACGGCTGACGTTCGCATGGCGGTCAATTCGATCATTATGAGCAAGACCTTTGACAACGGTGTGGTGTGCGCTTCCGAGCAGTGCGTTGTGGTGCACAAGGATGTGTACGCCGATGTGGTCGCTGAGTTCAAGCGCCGCGACGGGTATATCCTGTCACCGGAAGAGAAGGAAAAACTCTGCCAGATTTTGATGGATCCCAAAGAGTGCTCGGTCAACCCGAAAGTGGTGGGGCAGCCCGCCGCCGGAATTGCCGCCATGGCCGGTATAGATGTTCCCGCGGGGACCAAAGTGCTGATTGGCGAGATCACCGGGATCAATCGGGACGAACCCTTCGCCCATGAAAAACTGTCACCCCTGCTGGGCATGATCAAATGTGACAATTTTGACGAAGGCGTTACCATGGCGCAGCAGTTGGTTGAACTGGGCGGCATCGGCCATACATCAGTGTTATATACCGACAAGCTGAACCGCGACCGTCTGGCGCAATTTGGGTACCGGGTGAAGACAGGACGCGTACTTTCCAACATGCCTTCGTCACAGGGTGCCATTGGCGACATCTATAACTTCCGGCTGGAACCGTCGCTCACCCTGGGCTGCGGAAGCTGGGGCGGTAACTCGGTCAGTGAGAATGTGGGAGTTAAACATCTTATGAACATCAAAACCATCGCCGAACGCCGTGAGAATATGCTGTGGTTCCGGGTTCCACCCAAAATCTATTTGAAATCAGGGTGTCTTCCGGTAGCTCTTCAGGAACTGGCCGGTAAGAAACGCGCGTTCATCGTGACGGACTCCGCGTTGTTTAACCTTGGATTCGCCGAAAAAGTCACCTCTGTACTGGAACCCATGGGTATTGAGTGTGAAGTTTTCCACCAGGTGAAGCCTGACCCCACCTTGCAGACCGTCAAACAGGGTGTCAGCTTGATCAACGCGTTCAAACCCGATGTGATTATTGCGCTGGGCGGTGGATCCCCCATGGACGCGGCCAAGATCATCTGGCTGTTGTACGAAAATCCTGACGTGGAATTTGAGGGTCTGGCGCTGCGCTTCATGGACATTCAGAAACGCATCTATGACTTCCCGAAAATGGGCGGTAAAGCGTTCTTTGTGGCCATCCCCACCACGGCTGGCACCGGTTCCGAGGTGACCCCGTTCGCGGTGATCACGGACGAACGCACCGGCATGAAGTACCCGATCGCGGATTTCGCGTTGACCCCTGACATGGCGATCGTGGATGCCGAGTTGACTCTGGGGATGCCCAAACCCCTGGCGGCTGCTTCCGGTATCGACGCCGTCACCCACGCGCTGGAAGCCATCGTCTCTGTGGCCGCTACTGATTACTCCACCGGGCTGGCGCTCGAATCCCTGCGCATTATGTTCAAGTATCTGGAACGTGCTTACGATAACGGCGCCAACGATCTGCGGGCTAGTGAAAAAGTGATGAATGCCTCCACAATGGCCGGTATGGCTTTTGCCAACGCGTTCCTGGGGTTGAACCACTCCATGGCGCACAAACTCGGCGCGGCATTCCACATTCCTCACGGTGTGGCCAACGCGCTGCTGATCCCGCATGTCATCCGCTTCAATGCTACCGACAACCCGACCAAACAGGCGGCATTCCCTCAGTACCGCTACCCCGGCGCGGTGGTGCGCTACGTGCGCATCAGTGACTATCTCGGTCTGGGCGGTAATACCAGCGAAGAGAAGATAGGAAATTTGATCAAGGCGCTGGAAAGTTTGAAAGCCCACCTGAACATCCCGGCAACGATCAAAGATTACGGTATTTCTGAGAAGGAATTCTTATCACAGGTGGATGATCTGGCTGAGCACGCATTTGACGATCAGTGCACCGGCACCAACCCCCGTTATCCGTTGATCAGCGAGATCCGCGATCTTTACCTCAAGGCATATTACGGGGAATAACCGGAATAAAATTATGAGTTCCAGGCGGATGGTTTCAAAAATCATCCGCCGATTTTTTTTAAAAAGTTTTCCGGCCGGGTAGATGCAAGCGGGAGGATATGCGTCTGAAATCGATAACCGGAATCCGTTGCATCTACCGAGGCACAATTTGGTCTTGTGCCATGGTAGGGTAATCTTTCGGTTTGGTCGGCGGTTGATACGGCGGGAATTGTGATTTTTTCCTATGGACGCGATAATTCCCCGCCGGCATCAACCCTACCGCAGAGTATTTTTTCTGTCATTTACTAGCATGAAAATAGAGGAAATACAAAGAATTAAAAGCCTCTCCCCGGAGGGGAAAGGCAGGTGAGGGGAAAATTTATTCCAGGATGGCAGTTTATCAAGCCGAAATTCTTTATTCCTGATATTCCGTCAAAATGTGGAATAGCACATTCGAGAATAACCGCAAATGGCTCTCCATCCGTCCGGGAAATGTACTGGTGATGTAATCCAGTGTGTCATATTCGGTATGCCAGATCTCACCCTCATCACCGAGAGACATATCCACCTGGGTATATCCGTCCATTTCTCCCAGGTCCCAGTTGGTGGACTCAAAATAAGCATACTGGATGCCCCGGTGTTGAAACGGCGCATGGTCAGACGCGTCAATAGTGGTTCCAGCGGGATATACCGGGTTTTTTCCGGGCTGGGTGATCAGATCAAAGCCTTTTACACGTACGTAATCAAGCGCCCAATCGCGGACCAGGCCGGCTTCCCCTTCATCTCCATAGACATAGGTGTAGTCACCCACCGCCAGGCTGTCGAGGTTGACCATGTACAGGGTATTCTTTTTGCCCGTTTTGGATAACTGGCTGACGTAATACTGCGAGCCGTTCAGCCCGCTTTCCTCCGCGCCGAAAGCGATAAAGCGAATGGTGTAGAAGGGTTCAATCTCCCTGGCGATGGATGCCACTTCGAGCAGCACCGCCACGCCGGAAGCGTTATCATCCGCGCCATTGGCATCATCGGTCGAATCGTAATGGGCTCCGATGATGATTTCTTGCGGCGAGGTCCCTGC
>CAYQTY010000123.1:7253-9246 GCA_964420535.1 uncultured Leptolinea sp.
ATCCGGGATGAGTAATACTTTGACCCTTCCAGACCGGTTTCTTCGGCGTCAAAGAAAATGATCCGGATGGAATACGGGGTTTCGATGTTTTTTATCCGCAAAGCCATTTCCAGCAGAACAGCCACTCCCGAGCCGTTGTCATCAACACCCGAGCCGGGACTGGTGCTGTCAAAGTGTGCGCCTGCGAGTACCATTTGGCCGGATTTCCCGGGTTTGTCTACATAAATATTCGCCGCGTTTTTCCCATTTTTGGTAACAAACGCCTGGATCACGGGACTGTATCCCATTTCTTTCAGTGAGGCTACTATATAATCTTTGGCTTTGTGGTGTCCTTCATGCGCCATAGTTCTGGGGCCAAACTGAGACAGGTCAGCCAGGTACCGGATCGCAAGGTCACCTTCTTCATAACTGGCAGGATCAGAAGGAATAAACGGAGTATTGGCGCCGTCGACGATAACCGGTTTGCTTTCCACGCGCGGGGGAAGCAAAGAACAGGCATTTATTGTCAGCAAAAGGAAAAGAATGATCACTGGAACGCGATAGTTCATTCTTTCCAACGCTCCACCCAGTCAGGGGTAAGGCGGATAAGCCGGTTCTTTTTCAGGTTCTCCTGCATTACCCGGCGGACGTCTTTGTCAGACGATTGCAGCCATTTTTCCATAAACGGTATGGCATACTCCAGGTTGGCGGCCGCGGCAACGCTCCACCCGTAGGACAGCCCTTTTTTTAGTGCGATAAAACCCTCATCCTTACGGTCTGAGTATTCCGAGAACGCGCGGGTGACCAGGTCCAGCATCTGAACAGGATAATGCTCCACCAGTTTATCTGTCAGCAGACAGGGCTCGCATAACGCGGCCACCGCGCAGCGCTGTTCATACGGGTTGCCGTTGTAAAACCGGGGGAGTATTTTTAACAATATATTCAAGTCTTTTTTCCCGATCGTCTGCAAAGCCATGGCGGCGGCTTCACGGGTTCGCCAACGGGTGTCCCTTGAAGCCCAGAAGATACGGTCCAACGCCCGGGCGTCACCTTCATTGTACAGACGCCCCTGACCCAAGACTCCGCAGAAGGCAAGAAATTCCTCGGCGGTATTCACTGGAGCATCGCTGGCTGAAAGCGTTGTCCATTCTATTAATAAGGAAGAGGCAATGGTCTGAGCAGCGGCAGCGGCGAGTTCCAGGTTTCCCCGAGGTCCCGGGAGGTTTGAATTGGATAGAAGGTACGACGTTATTGCCTGCTTATCTGTCAGCCGGGTTAACTCATTGATGTAATCATCGATTTTGCTCATTTACCGTTCCTCCCTGATAATGATAATCCTGTTGGATTGTTATCCGGCAACCGGGTTAACGGGTAACCGCGAAAACATACAGGGAGGTTTCATCAGCTGCTGCCATAAAACGCCCGTCTGGCGAAAACTCTGCGGCCGAGAACCGGTTTTCCGGAGCGGCAATCCGTTTCAATTCCTGCCCGGTTTTAACATCCAGCAATGACAGACCGCTTCCGGCAGCGGCGATCATGGAGGAATCCAGCGAGAAACTCAAGTCAATTGCCGGTGAACCATCTAGCGGAATGGCAGAAACCTGCCTACCAGTTTCAGCATTGTAGATATACAGTAACGGTTGGAAAGTGCCGTCTAATTCACCCCCGGCAGATACTGCCAGAAGCGTATCGCCGGATGAAAAGGTGTGTGACATGATGAAATCCTGGTGACCAATCCGCATTGATTGTGCACAATCCGGCAGGCGGCTGAGCTGAATGGTCGCGCGGGCGATCCATACCAGCCACTTGCCTTCCGGGGATGGCGAGGCCGAGTATACCGGTGCGGCAGTGTCAAATCCGCCGCAGGATGTTTCTTCCTTTCCGGATTTCACATCAACGGCTGTCGCTTTGAATTCTTCCACTGAAGACACCCAGACGCGCTTCCCGCCCTGTTCGAACGAAGCCGCGCCGAAATCACCCGGCGCTGAAATAGTCATCGCTTTTTTCCCATCCA
>CAYQTY010000124.1:0-9195 GCA_964420535.1 uncultured Leptolinea sp.
AAAGTTATTATTACCCAGAAGAACCATAGAAAGCGCCTGGAGAGCGGATGAAAACATCGGGTGAGTGCCATGCGCGCCTTCTGCTTTAAATAGAAGATTTCCCGCGTCCTGTATGCGGGGTTGAGCCAGGATTTCCTGAGCGACCGTCATGAAATTGTATTCATCTCCGACGGCCGCCGTCCACCAGCCGTTCAAGTCATACGTGAACACGATCAACGCCAGTGTCGCGATCCAATATATGGGTGGAACGCGGTTCTTGTACCGCCAAAGGTTGATCGCTGCCAGAACAAGCAGCCCCGCTGACAGCCAAATCATATCGGGATTTCCGTATAACCCGGATAAAAACAGGATGACAGCCATTTGAAGGAGCAACAACGCCGTGTATCGCCCGGATTTCTGCCGGACAATGGTTTTTACAAATTCCCATGGAACAGACCGCAAAAAGCACCCGGTGATAAAAACAAGCCAGAGGAAAACTAGATTCCAGCCGGGCAAGATCTGTTGATAAAGGCTGTAACCAGCCAGAACAACAAAACCGGTGACAGATAAAATAATATAGATCAGACCGGCTTTTGCCTGGTTCATACTCACCCCGGGCATGGTGACAACTTCGAGCGGCACCTCTCTGATCACCAATGTATGCTTACGCGTAATTATCATTACCACCAACAGCAACGCCAGACAGATGAAAACGATCAGGAAGTACGAAGGTAGTGCTGACCTGCACAGGAAATCTGATTTGCACCAGTACGGATTAACAACTTCCCGTTCCATCACCCCAAACCAGGGGTCGGCCATTACCAGCGCGGAGGGTATGCCTGCCAACACCATAACAGAAAACAGCAATAATACCTTTTTCCATCCAGGCAGTCCCGGAAGGTTTACATGGACCGGCCTGAATTTGTTTGTGGATTTTTTCCAGGTACCTTTTAAATAATCCAGGACAGATCCACTGCGTTCATTCTCCACAGTTTTTCCAGAGAAATCATTGGGGGTAAACTCGTCAGTGTGCTCACTCATGTGACTGCATAGTCAACGAAAATTCCATTGACCGCCCTCTCCTGAATATATGACTTCATTTTTGACGCGTATTATCTAAAATTATATTCTGTTTTGATTATCGGCCATCACTATGGGTTTCGTTGGTCAATCAAGTACCGATGTTCGGCATAGTGTTTGTATGTATCTTCAGTGATAAATTCTTCAAGGTTCATCCCGTACATAAATGGACGGGATAGATCTTCCGGATCCAGGTCCTCCAGCCAGGCAGTCAATTCGCGAAAAGTGGAATGATATTCCTCCAATGCCTGACGCAGGGGCATTACTCTGGCTTTTTTCAATGTCTCCGCATTGACCGCGTCCACACCAGCCTGACCCTGTAATTCATTCAATGGTTCACTGTGCTTCCAGCGAGAATGATCTTCTAGTAGCGTTCGCTCCCAGGTGGATAGGTGGACCAGCGTCTCTTTGACCGTCCACTCGCCGGGCATAAAAGAATTCTCCAACTGTTCGGGTGAAAGCCCGGCTAATGCGGTATCAAGTTCGGCATGCCCGGCTTTTATTTTTTCGATCAGATCTATTTTGTCCATAAAACCACCCTGACTTAAGATTTTATCGAATGGTAAAAATCCCGGATACTTTGGATCAACCCCTGTCTATCCGCCCGGTGTAGTATGATTTCGGTGTTTTTTTTACAAGCCTGTTCACGAAGTTTCGGATCATTCAACCCTGACAGAATGGCAAGAGCCGCCCCTTCCACGTCATCAGGCTTGACCAAACAGCCGTTCACTCTGTCCGATATCCACTCACGGGTTGATTCAATGTCTCCCACCACCGGGAAACATCCGATTGCCATGGCTTCCAGCAGTGAATTCGGGGTGCCGTCATGCTGACTGATCGAAACTGTGACAGCCGCGCGCCGGAATAACCGCCACAGATCTTCCTGCTGTATGAAGGGAAGCAGCTTCAAAGACCGTTCGATACCCAACCTCTCCAGCCATTGCAGAGCCTCCGGTTGGCCGGCCATCCCGGCACACAGGAAAATGGTTTCGGGTTTCTCCCGTAGAACCAGAGAAACCGCCTGAAAGAAGGTGTCATTGCGCACACTTCCCGGCCGGAATCCTCGCGGGTTGATGACAACCGGAACATCCGGCGGAATCTCCAACGGCAAAGGATGTTCAGCGGTTAATGCTTCATTAACTACCTTTAGGTCAATCCCTCCGCTGCCAGGAACACACAAATCTAGTGCATCGGATTTTAAACCCCATTCATGTGCCAGCCGCAAGTCGCGGTGAGCGTCCGCCAGCAATCCGTCTGCCCGCTTCAACGTCAAACGGGTTTCGCGTGCCATTAGCGGGGAGCCTTTGGCGTGAAGTGTGAGGTCGTTGCCCCAGATGGAAACAACAAAGGGTAATCCGTCCGGTGTCACCCGCGCCAGCATCCCTTCAAAGGGAACACGCAGCGCGTGGACAATATCCGGCTGAAAGGTGTCAATCTGTCTGAGGAATGCTGCGCGTGATCGTTGCAGCGACAACGGGCCCATCCAGTAGCGGGCCAGCATGAACAGATCGGTAGCCACCAGCACTTTAATCTGCCCGGCGCGGAAGCGGCTTACCGTGCGGCGGGTATTCGTTTTTGCCATTGTACCGCCCGCCTGGCTGCCTGCCATACCGGAAAACGCGGCCGGGATGGTCACCTGTTCAATAATCCCTTCCACCGATGGGCAGGGGAATGTGGAAATAAGCGCCACTTCCAAACCAGCCGCCTTCAGGGTTTGAATCCAACCACGGGTGATCGGGCTGCGCCCATCAGCAACCAACAGGATTTTCATTCTTTACTCCGGTCAATCGCGTAACGCACGGCATCCATGAAAGCGTCTGCCATGCGTTCCATATTGACCTCATCGCGCACGATCCGGAAGGATTCCTGCCCCTTGATCACCAGATCCATCGGGTTTGTCAGCGCCTGACGCAATGTTATTTTTAGGCTCTCCAGATCTCCCGGTTTGACCAGCCATCCGTTATCCGGTCTCACAAGATCCATCTGGGTACCGTCACCTTCGGCGGCAATGGCCGGCAGGGCAAAGCTCAATGCCTGCTGCAACGCCAGCCCACCGGTACCGGGTAGAACAAATAAATCCGCCTCTCTAAAGCGGGCATCCAGTTCCAGGCCGCGCAGATCGCCGGTGAATTCAGCCCTCGGGTACACCTCGCCAGCCAGGTCCTGAAGGGCAGCCTTTTCCGGTCCGTCACCCACAATGACCAGATCAGGTTGAATACCGGGCTCCAATGCCGCGCAGGCGCGCAGCAGCAGGTCGACCCGTTTGCGTGCCTGCAGCCGGCCGACAAAGATGATTTTCGCCGGTCCATCGGCAAAAGACACCCGATGAACGGGCAAGTCTCCGGTTGGGCGGAAGGCGGCCGCGTTGGGGGCCAGAAAGATGCTTTCGGCCGGTAATCCGGTTGAAACGTATTGAGACTGTCCCGCGCGGCTGTAGGTCAGCAGGGCGTCAAATTGTTTGAGAAACGCGAGCCGCAGGTTCGCGCGGATAACCCCACCTGGCGGAACCCCCAGCCCCCAACCGACGACCGGGCGCCTGTGCTGATGCAACCACCGCACAACCTGCGGTGTGGCCAGATAACGCGGATTGGCTTCCACGATCAGCGCGTCCGGCTGCCAGGATTCAAGCCAATCGATCACTCCCACCTGCTGGCACAGGTACATGCCGCCTTTGAGTACATGGATATTGCGAACGGCATGAAAACCGCATTTCGCCGGCGTTCCCCGCACGATCTGTTCTTCAGGCCTGGGTTCCCCGGCAGCGATCTGCACCCCGGCTGGAAACCGGCCGGCGAGGAAATCAAAGAACGGGACCCGGTAGTCGGTTAGTACCCGCTGCAGAATTCCAAGTTTCACGCCAGCCAGAGCCATTACGGCACCAATACTTTCGAACCATGGGGTGTTTTTTCCACTTCAATACGGGCGGGGAAGGCTTCTTTCAATTCTTCCATGTGGGTTATCACCAGGATTTTTTCAAATTCTTCCTGAACGATGTTGATCGTCTCGATCAGGCGCTGGCGGCCATCGGCATCCTGGCTGCCAAAACCTTCGTCGATCACCAGGGTTTGCAGGCGGGCGCCGGCGCGGTGTGCCAGTTCCTGAGACAACGCCAGCCGGATGGCGAAATTCACCCGGAAGGCTTCACCCCCGGAGAACAGTTCGTAGGCACGTTCACCGGCGCCATCACTGATCAGAATATCCAGTGTTTCCTGTTTGTCCTCGCGCTTCTTATCTTTGTATTCCTTCTGGGTAACCAGTTGGACAGACATGGTACCGTCACTCAACCGGTCCAGAATTTCATTGGCTCTGGACTCAAGTTCAGGCAGCGCTTCTTCGATCAATAACGCGGGCACACCGCTCTTGCCAAAGGCTTTTTCCAGTATTTTCAACCGGTCAAGTTGACGGCTTTTATCACGGCGGTCTTCTGTGATCTGTTTCTGCTGTTTACGTTTCTCTTCCAGAACCTTAACTTTGGATCGGGCTTCTCCCAACAATTTCAACTGTGTGGCTTCTTGATCGCTTAATTCATTCCATTGCCGGGTCAATTCCGCCAGATCAGGCATGCCCTCTGAGATGTCAGCCAGTTGTTTTCTGGCTTCTTCCAGTTCGCTGGAAATTCGAGCCAGATCACGATCTGTCTCAATTATTTGAGATTGAATGCTTTTTTGTTGTTCGAGCCGCTGTTCCAGACGGGTTTTCGCCTTATCCAGCTCGTGGTATTCGGCTTCCACCGGTTGTAATTCACTTTCGCGTGCAGCCAGCCGGGTGAGCTCTTTTTCATCAAAACCCAACACGGCGATCTCTTTTTCAATCCGGGTATTCTCATCCCGCGCCTCTATGGCGAACATGCCTGTATCGAGCTTCGCCAGGATCACGGCTTCTTCCTCGAGAGCGGCCTGCTGGTCTACTTTTTCCTGTTGTCTCCGCTTTTGCAATTCAACATCGCGTTCATAATCCCGTTGAGATGATTGAAGCAGGTGGGAAACGCGGTCACATTCCTGAAGCTGTTGATCAAGAAGTTTGACTTCTTTTTCATTTGCCCCAATTCGTTGATTACAGGCATCCTGGTTGGCGCGCAATTCCTGGCCTTCTTTTTTAATATCCACCAGCAATTCATCACGATGTTTATCTGTCAGCGTTTGTCCGCATAAAGGGCATTCCGCGCCTGATGTCTTTTGAAGCCGTTCATAGCGGTCTAACATCTTTCTTATGTCAGTTTCGATTCTTTTTACTTCAGAAGTATCGCGTGATATTTCATCGCGGAGTATCTGAATTTTTCCAGCAAGTTCAGGCCGCTTTTCTACAACTGCTTGCCACTCATCCAGTTGACGTTTTTGTTCCGGCAGCGATTTATCCAGCCGGTCCAATTCTGCCTGGGTAGCTGGCATACCTTTCTTAATATCAATCAAATGTGAAAGCCGTTGTCGTAGGCTGCCTTCTTCTCCTGAAATTTTGCTCAACAATGGGAACTGTTTTTGTTTCAGATGGTTATACCGATTGGCAATTTCCTGCAGGCGGTTTTTCTCATCCCGAACTATAGTCAAGTCCTTGAAACGGGCAGCGATCTCCGGCTCATTCTGTATCAACCTCTGATCCTCCAGGATCAAAGAGTCCACTTTTCCCATCTCGATTCGACCCTTACTGGCTCTTTCGGATGTTGCCTGATACTCCCGGTCTATACGTTCAACGGCAGCTTTTTGCGCCTTCAGAGCGGTATCCAGTTTCTGCGCGTTCTGCACCAACGCCTGTTTTTCTGCCCGCTTCTGGCCAATCTCTTTGCAGGCAGCTTCTTCCTCCGCCAGTCTCTGTTTGCGCTGATCTTCCTCGGATAGTTCGGAGGCAATTTCCTGAAGCTGCCCGTCAAGGAATTCCATTTCACCTTTTATCCGTTTGACCTGTTCACCCGCCGCCTGGCGGTATGCTTCCCATTGATCCAGACCGAGAATAGAACTGAGGACTTTTTTGCGTTCCGCCGGACTTTTCTGGGCGAACTGGTCTGCTTTTCCTTGCAGGAAGAAGGAGGCGTTGATGAACGTGTCATAATCCATTTTCAGGGTTTCGCAGATATGCGCTTCCGTCTTGCGGATGGATTCCCGCGTGAGCACGGTCCATTCGCCACCGTCAGCGCGGATATTGAATTCCAGCACTCCGGTCTTGTTTTTGTGCTTTTCCCGGGTCACCCGGTAGGTTTCGCCTTCATAATTAAAAACAAAAACCACCCGGGCTGTATCCCGGTTCGAATTGATGATCGAATCGTCATTTTGACGGGCTTTACCAAACAACACCCAGGTAATCGCATCCAGCAGCGACGACTTCCCGGCTCCATTCGCCCCTGAAATACAGGCCAGATTGAAACCGGTAAAGTCAACCTCCGCCGGTTCTTGATAGGATAAAAACCCGCTAATTTGCAGCTTTACTGGAATCATGATGCTGGCGTCCTATTCGTATTCTTCCGGTGTTTCCATCCGTTGAACCAGAACCTTGTCCACGCGGCGGCCGTCCATATCCACCACTTCGAACCGCAATCCATCCCATTCAAAGTGACGTCCGACGATAGGGATTTCGCCCAATTGGTTCATCATAAATCCACCCAGGGTGGAAAAACCGGCATGGTCTTCTTCCGGCAGTTCATCCAGATCGAGGATGTCTTTCAGTTCATCGATCTGCAATTGACCGTCGAACAAGTATGATCCATCCTCCCGTTCGACCACCTGCGGTTCATACATCTCTCCGGGAACCGGCACATCGCCAATAATGGCCTGAAGTACATCGGATAGCGTAACCATACCCTGCACACCGCCATACTCGTCAATCACCAGCGCGGCACGGTTGCCGGGTGTTTTCAATAGTTCCAACACTTTTAATGCCGGCATACTCTCAGGCACAAATAGCGGAGGAATCACGATTTCGCGCAATTGAACATCTTCCCCGTTCAATTTCCGTCCCACCAGTTCCTTGGCCCGCACAACCCCAATGATCTCATCCAGGCTGCCATCTCCGACCGGAAACAGAGAGTGACTCGAAGAAAGCACCGTCCGGATGTTTTCATCTAATGGTTCCTGAATATTCAGCCAGATCAGGTCAACGCGCGGGGTCATAATGGCATCCGCTCGCCGGTCACGCAGACGGAACACACTTTCCACCATATCCTGTTCCATATCCTGTACCGAACCGGTCTCGCGGGCCTGTTCCAACAGCATCATGATCTCTTCATCTGAAACCGGCGCTTCTCCGCTGTCTTTGATTCTCAAAACCTTAAGACCCAGTTCGGTGGAATTAGCCAACAAGGTGACAACCGGAGAGACCATTTTCGCCAGTACCTTCATTGGCCGGGCTGAAGCCAGGGCGATCTTTTCAGAGGATTGAAGTGCCAACCGTTTGGGGATCAACTCTCCAATCACCAGAGAGAAATACGTAATGATCAAAACGACGGTTACGAGAGATATGGCGTAACTGTATGGCTGCATTGCGGGTATTTTGTCGATCAATACCGCTAGCTTTTCAGCAAAACTGGCGCCGCCCATCGCCCCGGCAAACACCCCTACGAGAGAAATTCCTACCTGCACGGTGGAAAGAAACCGGTTGGGTGATTCGAGCAGCTCCAGAGCGGTTTTGGCGTCTTTATCACCGTCCTCCGCTTTTTGTTCCAGCCGTGATTTACGGACGGATACCAGAGCGATTTCCGTCATGGCAAACAGGCCATTCAGGATAATCAACAAAAAAATTATCAGGGCTTCCACCCAGTTACCGGTCATGTTTCTCCCTGCTAAGGTTAAAAAATCTGTTCATCATTCATTCCAATGGATGTCGAAAAAATATTCTTCGCCAATTGATTTAACGTCTCACGCTCATCCTCGTCCACCCGGAGAGATTTCCAGTAGGCGTCCAGTTGTTCTTCTCTGCTCATACTGCTGATACCCTGACTGTCAGCGAGCCGTGACCGGGCTTCGGCGCGGGGATGGCGCACCAGATGAAATTCGAATGCCGCGGTAGTCTTTTCACGGATATCCACTTCATTGATCATTGATTCAATGGAGCGCGGATAATCCATGATCAGACGGAAAATTGCTCCATCCAATTCAGTTGCGGGTGGGATTACATCGGGCAATTTATTCATTATATCTTCGGCGGTATCCAGTTGTATAAACCGGTCAATAAATTTCCGGCCTTTTAATACGCGCCGTTCAATACGGGTAGGTTGTCCTGCTTCCACAGTGGCAATAACAAAACCCTTTTCATCATTGACTTCTCCAAAATCCACTCGTTCAATAGACCCGGAATAGATCACTGGAGGCTGATTTCCCGCATTAAGGTCCTGATACTTATGGATGTGGCCGAGGGCTGTATAAGCCAGACGAGGATGTTTTACCAATGCTCCCGGGAAGACCAGGTCACTACCCAGGCTGATGGTACGCTCTGATCCGAGTACAGCGCCCTGCACCATGCCGTGAGCAGTCAAAATCAGCGGTATGGAAGGGTCTGAGTTATCGATCCATTCAGTTACCAGTCCGGTGCTTAATTCCTCTAACTTCTCATAAGCTTCTTCGGCTGATTCACCATTCTCTGCCTGAAGGGCCATGCGACCGGAACGTGAAATCCATGGTAAAGCGATAACCTGTAATGGCAGTCCGTCCAGATCCTCCGGCCCAAGGAAGGCTGGTTTTGATAGCACTTTAATATGAGGCACTTCCAGAGTGTCAAACTCCTGCAGGGCATTGGCACGCTCTTTAGCCGGCGGAAGATCATGGTTACCCACCAGTAGCAGGGTGGGTATCCCGGCCTGGGATAACCGCATGATACGCCTGCCCCATTCCCGCTGATACGTTGGCACTGGAGTACGGTCTTTGTAGGCGTCGCCGGCGAAGAGAACGAGGTCAACTTTCTCGTTGATCGCGGTATCCACAATTGAGTCTAACGCTTTGAGAAAATCCAGTACCCGGAAGGGCAGTCCCGTTTCAGGGTCTCTTCTCCGCTGGCTGGCAATGTCAATGTGTGCGTCGGCAAAATGTAATATTCGCATCATCTTCTCTTGGTATCAAATAATTTCAATGTTAAGGTAACAGTCCCATCAGGTAGAAAACATCCGGATGCCCACCTCATCCGGACACAATAATATTTTACTGACAATCAACCGGG
>CAYQTY010000125.1:0-772 GCA_964420535.1 uncultured Leptolinea sp.
TCCCCTGCCGCATCAGCTTTCAGCCCGTATTTCTTCAGTATTCCCATCGCCACCTGTTGGTTGATGATGTTGTCTTCCACCAGCAGCAGGCGCGTATTTGGGTCAACCGTCACACGCACAGCTTCACGTGCTGAGTGGCTGGTGACAATCGGATGAAATTCCGGTTTGACAACACCGCATTCACTCGGTCCACTGTGAGTAGCCAGTGTTACGGAGAGCACATTGTAAAGGTCAAGATGCCGCAGCGGTTTGACCAGGTATCCGGCAAAACCTACATTCTCAAACCGGCGTGCGTCTCCACGCTCTCCCATAGACGTCAATAGAACGAGAGGGGTGTTACACAGGCGGCTGTCACCTTTCACAAGCTGGGCCAGCATCACCCCGTCCATCCCGGGCATGTGCATATCCAACACCGCGATATCAAACGGATCTTTTTCATCGTACGCTTCCGCCATAACTTTGTACGCTGTTGGACCATCCGGAACTTCCACCGGCCGCATCCCCCACGAAGTCATGCGAATGACCAGCATTTCACGGTTGGTGGCATTATCATCCACTACCAGTACCTTCACCCCATTTAGATTGGCCAGTACCGGCAATGTATTCTGGCTGTTTTCGGGCTGCAGCTTCATGCGCACTGTGAACCAGAATTCAGAACCTTTTCCGGATTCACTCTTTACACCGATCTCTCCACCCATTAGTTCTGATAATTGCTTGGAGATGGCCAACCCAAGACCAGTCCCGCCATATTGCCTGGTAGTAGATGAATCCG
>CAYQTY010000125.1:782-9162 GCA_964420535.1 uncultured Leptolinea sp.
AGGAATACCTATGCCAGTATCTTTGACTGAGAAGAGGATCTTGACCTCTTTTTCATAACGTTCTACACACCTGGCATGAACAGATACTTCACCGGATTCAGTAAATTTCAACGCGTTCCCGGTCAGGTTGGTCAGTATCTGGCGCAGGCGTCCGGGATCTCCCATCAATAACGCGGGAACATCCGGGTCTGCCGCGCAGATAAATTCCAGGTTCTTCTCACTGGCTCTCACCGCCAGCGCGGCGGCAAAGTCATCGAGCAGGCTGTGCAGGTTGAAATTCAGAATTTCGAGTTCCAGTTTTCCGGCTTCGATCTTGGAGAAATCCAGGATATCGTTGATCAACGTCAACAGTGTTTCACCGCTGGACCGGATCTCAGTATAGCGCTGCTGTTCTTCATCAAGGTTGGTCTCAAGCAGCAATCCGGTCATACCAATGACGCCATTCATTGGGGTGCGGATCTCATGGCTCATATTCGCCAGAAATTCACTTTTGGCCACATTGGCCATTTCCGCCTGAACGGCCAGGTCGTTGGCTTTGATAGTTGATTCTTCCAGCTGCCGGTTGGTCTCCTGCAGTATTTCCATCATACCTTTTTGATCGGTAATATCCGATGAGGTTCCAAACGTACCGATAATATTCCCATTCCTGTCAAGCAATGGAAGTTTGATGGTTTTTACCCAGCGGTCCGGTTCATTGGCAATCGTTTCTTTTTCTTCTTTGATGATTGACTGACCGGTTTGAATGATCCACTGTTCATCTTCATACGCGGGTCGCGCGTGTTCTTCGGTGAAGTAATCAAAATCGGATTTTCCAATCGCGTCTACAGGATTGCCCACATGCATGAGTTCGGCTGTCGCATTGTTTATCCGGATGAACCGGCTTTCCCGGTCTTTAAAATAGATCTTATCCGGTATGCTGTTCATCAGGTTGTTCATCAACGTCTGTTCAATATCCAGTATTTGTTCAGACCGTTTTCGGTCTGAGATATCTTGAACATTCACCGCCCTGAAAAGCACAGTCCCCGTTGAATCCTTGATCGCGGTCGAATCCACCCACACCGGGAAAATCGAACCGTCTTTACGGACGTGTTTGGTTTCAAACTGACAATGGCCGGCTTCATGGATCTTTTCGATCATGGCCGGAACTCTTTCCTTCGATTCCGGTGTAAGCACATCAAGGATCGACATGCCGCGCATTTCATCCACGGTGTAACCATGCATGCGGGCATAAGCGGGATTCATCATTTCAAACCTGTAACCTTCGGTGCTCTCGGCTGTCACACCCCATTCAGCGTGAAGGAACAGGTTGGCCCATTTATACAGTTCTGCCTCAATGCGTTTGCGGTTTGATATGTCGCGAATGATAAATAGCAGCCCACCGGGGTTACCATTTTCATCGCGGATGACATCTGTGTTGGTTTCCAGGTCAAAGATAGAACCGTCAGCTCTACGGCCTCTGTATTCCAACCGGCCTGATGTATGCCCGTTCTGAATCCCCGAAATCTCCAACCGGGCCAGATCAACATCCTCGGGCACCAAAAAATCGTAGACAGATCTGCCGGTAAAATCCACCGCCCGGTCATACCCGAACAATTTATACCCGGCCGGTGATACCATGCGGATCTTGCCATCCAGGTCGGTAATGGTTATATCATCTGGTGACGCATTTAGTATGGACCGGTATAACGCATCGCTTTTGTTTAACGCCTCTTCGGTTGATTTTTTTTCTGAGATATCGGTAATGAAATTCAACGAAGCCGGCAAGGATTTCCATGTCGTTTTTACGGAATACATATCCACCCAGACACAACCCCGGTCGCGGGTCTGCAGCCGGAATTGCGAATTGGTTTTCACATCTTCCCCATTGGTACGTTTTTCATTCCGTTGCCGGATCATTTCACGGTCATCCGGAAAAACAAAATCAAAGATATCTCCGGATAGAAGTTCGGCTTCCGAAAAACCTGTGAGATCAAGGGTTTTTGAATTGCACGAGACAATTTTGCCATCCTGCACTATAACGATCGCTTCCTGAACGTTATTTGTGATAATGCCCTGGTCGTTTATGGTAAAGGATGTTTCCATTCCCTCCTTCTTCGAAGGGTCCGCTTCTGCTGAAATTCTTTCCATCATAGGCCATCCATATTCCGGGGGTGTTCTTTAACTAGGTTCAATCAATTTTGATCAGGCCGCATCCGCACATTTGGGATGGATTGCTTACCAAAACTATTTGGAAAGGAACCCGCTCCTTATGAACGATCCGGATCCAATAGCATCAGGTTTATTTTCAGTGTAAGAATATGTTGAATAACCGGTTTCACACAGATCCGTGATATGCATCCGCCTCCCTTTTTTCATTGATGCGATGCGCACAGATATATACTACCCGCCTGACCATGATCTGAAAGTAAAAGACTGATTAAAATACCCCCAATGACGGTGAATTTGACGTAAAAAGACGATCAGCCCCTTGATATGGGGGCTGATCGGTAATTTTCGGGCAGGTACAATACCCGGCCTTTACTCTTTCAACTTCAAGGCAAAGGCACGGCCAAATTCTCGCGCCTGCACCAGTTCATCATGGCTGGGAGCTCCGGTAAAATTGAATGAGCTGACTATTTCCCACTGCAACTCCTCTGCCAGAGAGCGGAATTCACGTTCAGCTCCTCCCGCCCAGGCGTGACTTCCAAAGTAAGCGGCTTTGCGGTGATACATATGTTTGCCTTCAGCTATCCGCATAGCGGCAGACATGTCAGGGAAAAGACCTCCCTCATAGGTAGGCGCTCCGATGATCACACCATTGCGGGTTAACAGGTGCGGAAGGATATAGCTCATGGGTGTCTTCGAGATGTTGAATATCTTCAATGGAATCCCGGCATCCACCACCCCCTGGGCAACCGCTTCCATTACCGCCTCACTATTCCCGTACATTGAGGCGTAGATCAATGTGACACCGGGATCAGCCGGTTCCGTGGCCAGATTGGACCAACGGTCGTACAGATCAATAATGTGCTTCGGGTTTTTCCGCCAGACCAGGCCATGTGACGGCGCCAGCACCTGCACGGGAACGTTGGCTAATTTTTCCAGCGCTTTGCGAACCGGCTTGGGAAAAATAGCCACAATATTGGTGTAGTACCGCAGTGCTTCCTGCTCGTACCAGCTCAAATCACCGGCCAGGTCGTCAAAAATGCTGCCATTCAGCGCCCCATAACTTCCGAACGCGTCGCATGAGAAAAGGATTTGCTCCTTCTCTTCGTAGGTCATCATGGTCTCAGGCCAATGCAGGAAGGGGACGACCACAAACCGCAGAGTATGGTGACCCAGGTCAATGGTTTCTCCATCCGCAACGGCCCGCACGTTCTCGGTGATGCCATAAAACTCGCGGAGCATATCACGCGTTTTTGCCGTTCCGATAATTTCAACCTGCGGTGCTTTTTTGATCAGGGTGCGCAGAGATCCGGTATGGTCAGGCTCCATATGGTTGATAATCACATAATCTATTTTTTCCAGTGGAACCAGGTCTTCCAGTTGGGTGACAAATTCTCCCGTCAACATGGATTTGCACAGGTCGATGACAACGGTTTTATCATCCTGAATCAGATAGCTGTTATACGAAACCCCTTCCTGTCTGATCGTCCACAGGCCTTCAAACAATTCTGTCATCCGGTCATTGACACCAACCCAGGTAATACCAGGTCTAATTTCTACGGGTAGCATGGATATAACATCCTTCCTGATCAAACTTCAATTATGATAATTGGATTTTACACCTTGAAAGCGTCTTTTATTTTAGAAATTGTAAAAAAGTTGCCATTGTAATAATGATAGTCTTGCCCTATAGTGAAATAGCGCTTTTCAGGAAATAGCGCCTTTTCGGGAGGGAAAAATGAAAGTTTTTATACTCTTGATCAGTATTTTATTTGTACTCTCCTCATGCCAGGTCCCTGAAACCGCCCCTTCTCCCACCTCCATCGTAGATCTACCACCAAACAATCCCGAACCTTCTCCCACTCCAGCCATTATCAAGGAACCGACCGCCTCTCCTGTACCAGCCATCGTGCATGTGGATTTCCCGGGCGCTCCGCTGGGCAAGATGATGCAGACTGTGCACGACCAGGTGGACGAAATTGCCTCAGCGCAAAAGCAGGCTTTTGGCGGAGATGACTTCAAAAACGGTAAATACGAACGCCCGTTTGACCAATCGATGAACTATCTGCCTACTGTTGACCTGGTCACCATTCAGCTCAGCCGCGAAGATCCGTTATGGATCTACGCCTTGATAAAAGTTCAAAAATCCTTCGCAGAAAGCCCGGACGTAGTCACCCATTTTTTACTTGAGATCGATACCAACCTGGATAACCGGGGTGACCTTCTGATCATCACCGGGTTACCCGGTAGTACGGAATGGTCTACAGAAAATGTGAAAATCCTTGCCGCTCCAGACCAGAACATCGGCGGTGTATCGGTCGTCAAACCGGATGAAAACCTCAGCGAAGGACGGGGATATTATGAGGTGATTTTTGATAATGGTGACGGTCTGGATCCTGATCTTGCCTGGTCCCGGCTTTCTAAAACTGACCCGGCCATGGTGGAGGTCGCGTTCAAGAATTCCCTCATCGGCGGGGAAAAAGGTAAATTCATCTGGCTGCCCTGGTCAAATGCCGGAATGTTGGACTGGTCTATGTTTGAATTCAATGACCACATGACGCTGGCTCAGGCCGGATACCCGCTGAAAGAAGACCCGCAGAATTATCCGGTGAAAGCCCTGTGGGGTGTGGATAACACCTGCCGCATTCCATCCAGTTTTTCACCCACCGGATACATGCCAGGCCTCTGCCCCAACTATGACCCGGTCTACTCGCGGCCTGAAATTCAAGAAAGAATCTGCCCGCCGTGTAGAAAACCTCCATGCCCCTGCTAAACCATAGCTTTTCACTATCCCCGATTTGATCTCTTCAAACCGGGGATGGTTTGTTTCCGGTCAACAGGACAGAAAAAACTAAAATATCTGTTTTCCGTATATCCTAACGGAGACAATAAAGAATGGCTGGCATAATTTACTATTTTACCGGAACCGGAAATTCTCTGGCTGCAGCCCGAGAACTGGCTGACAGACTCGACTTAAAACTTGTCAATATCGCTTCGCTAAACCACACGCAGACCATTGCGCCGGAAACCGGGATCTTGGGAATTGTCGCTCCGGTGTACCACGGAACGCTGCCGCTGATCGTCGCCCGCTTTATAGATAAACTGACTTCTCTCGAATCGAGATACATTTTCGCCGTATGCACACATGGCGACCACCCGGGCCTGTATATGGAATACCTGCGAGACAGGCTGGCTGCCCGCGGCGGCAAGTTATCTGCCGGCTTCGGCCTGCATATGCCCTACAATTATGTCACCCCGCCCGCGGGGTTAAAGAATTTCTATAACTCATTCACACTACGTGAAATTGATCCGGCCATTCAACAACAATTGCTTGATACAGCGGATGAGAAAACAGAAACAATTGCAGCCGCCATCCGGTCACAGCAAACCGGCATTCTGGAAACCGATTCCGTCATCATAACCCGGCTGGTGGACGCGCTTAACCTGCATGAATCGATGGGAAAATCAAGCTGGTCAAAAATCACCAGCCTCAATGAGCCTTCCTCATTGACGTTCGATGAAGTCCGGCTGCGGATGGATAAAGCCTTCACCGTGGACGAATCGTGCTCAGGCTGCGGAACCTGTGAAAAGATCTGCCCGGTAGCCGATATCCGGCTGGTCAACGCACGGCCGGAATGGCTTCATCATTGTGAGCAATGTTTCGCCTGCCTGCAATGGTGCCCGAAAAGCGCCATTCAGTTCCGAAACAACACAGCCGGGCAGAAACGCTATCACCATCCACGAGTACTATTGCAAGACATGATTCTATAAGGCATAATCACACACTTCCCGGAAAAGAATTCCCGGGGAATACAATCCACCACACAGGAGTGACTGTAAAGTGCGAAATTTTTTCGTCAGCTCTGAAGGAAGGCTGCGTGCCGGATGGCGCGTTCTCATCCAATTTATGTTATTTTTTCTGGTTCTCATCGCGGCTCAGCTTGTTCAATCAGCAGGGTATAGAAATGGTGACGCAGTCTCGTACGCCGCCGGCAGTTTGACATATATCGCCGGTATGCTTATTGTCATAATTGGTCTTTCCCGATATCTTGACCACCGGCCTGTGCGGGATATTGGATTGTGTTTGAACCGGGTATGGTGGTTGGACCTTACCACCGGACTGGTAATTGGGGCATTAACCCTGGGGGTTGTGGCCCTTGTGGAAAATAAACTGGGCTGGGCGGAATTTACATTGGTTCCACGGAACTCACTCAACACGCCTCTTCCTGTCACCGCGCTACTGGCGCTATTGAATTTAGTTGCCATCGGTTTCGGGGAAGAGATGACCTTTCGCGGTTATCAATTGACCAACCTGGCGGAATCGTTGGGTAAACGGGCCGGCCGGAAAAAAGCGATCATCATCGCCGTTTTCCTGACCTCGGCCTTTTTTGGGATCGCGCACTTGCTTAATCCCAATGCCGGGCTGTTACCCGCATTAAATATCACACTTGCCGGCCTCCTGTTTGGGCTGGCGTATGCCTGGTCCGGAAGCCTCGCGTTACCCCTGGGTATCCATATCAGTTGGGGTTATTTTGAAGAGTTCATTTTCGGGTATGCCAATAGTGGTCAGGTTCCCTTCAATAGCCTCATGCAAAACACGGTATCCGGCCCGGCAGTGTGGACAGGTGGTGCTTTTGGCCCGGAGGGTGGTTTGTTGATTATGGTGGCATTACTGGTGGATATAAGTCTGGTTATGTTTTGGCTTAAAAACCGCAAACGCTGGCAGGGTATCCATTTGAACCTGGCAGACTTCCCTAAAAACACATCACAGAATGCATAATCGGAGTACACTTTTCGGGTTGTTCATCGATTATTTTCAATGACCCTGTAAAAAAAGATATGTGAATTTTTAAGAGAGATTTCTGGAGGATGGCGTGAAGACACTGATTTTATTTGAATCCTTTTTCGGCAACACAGAAAAAATCGCGCGGGCGATCGGCGGGACATTGGGTGTCTCTGACCCGGATATCGTCCGTGTGAGTGACGTCAAACCCGGGCAACTGGACGGCGTTGAATTGCTGATCATCGGCACTCCTACCCGCGCCTTTCAGGCCAGCCCGGATACCAAAACGTTCCTGAAAAGCCTCTCCGCTAAAAGTCTAGCCGGCAAGAAAGTGGCGGTTTTTGACACTCGTGCCGAAATGACCGAAAAGACCCCGGGATTTTTAAAGTTCATGGTGAAGCTCTTTGGTTATGCCGCTGAACCCGTCAACAAACAACTGGTGAAAAAGGGCGGCACGCAGGCACAATCACCTGCCGGGTTCATTGTGCTGGAATCAGAAGGGCCGTTGAAAGATGGCGAACTGGAACGCGCCGCGGATTGGGCAAAAAGCATAAAGTAAAATCCTTCGAGGATCAAAGTTGCCCTGTTCACACAAATTATGCCATTTGTATGGACAACAAAACCACGAAAAAAAAGACCTGGTTTTTCAACCAGGTCTTTTATCATCATCTTCATTTACATCGTTGCTTTTTGCGGATTCAACAATTGCAGGCCGCAATTCTCAAAAATACGCAGCGGAGCAACCCCGATCCCCACTACACTGGGCCCTGTATGCGCCCCGAGTGATGGCGCTACAGAAACAGTTTCATCAAACGTACAATCGAACAATTCAGAAATCCGCTCTTTGAGCATAGCCACACCTTCAGGGTTGTTGCCATGCATAAGCTGTACGCGGATGGGTTTTCCATCGGGGAATTTCTGCGCCACAATATCCGCCATCCGGAAAATGGCGCGCTTGAGTGTGGGTGCCTGACCCCAGTTGTAATATTTCCCGTCATCTTTGGCAACACCAATGACCGGCTTGAGATTCAATAAGGAAGCCAGCATCCCTTTCAGATGGCTGATACGACCGCCGTGGATCAGATATTTCAGATCACCCAGAGTGAACAGAGTTTGCTGATTTTCGCGGATCTGGTCAACCAGTTTGATGATATCCCCCAGCACCCAACCGGCACGAACGCCCATCGCGGCTGCCTGAACCTGCCAGCCGAAGGGGCCGGATAGAGTTTTGGAATCCAGGATGGTCACATTGGCTTCGGGGACCATTTCTGCGCCCAACCGGGCCGAATTAATAGTTCCGCTTAATCCAGAAGAAATATGGATGGAGAGGATCTCCGGGTCGGTTTTGGCCAGTCTACGGTAGGTATCAGCAAAATCACCGGGTGACGGCTGAGACGTGGTCGGAAATTCCCCGGTGTCAGTCAACGTCTGGTAGAACTGTTTATAATCAAT
>CAYQTY010000126.1:0-6156 GCA_964420535.1 uncultured Leptolinea sp.
CTCAGTTCAACGAATAGATGCCACAGGGAAGGTGAAGGGAGAGGCTCTTTATCCCGGAGACTATAACCTGGAAAACCAGACGTATATGAAAGTGTTTTACGCTGGCCGTCCGCATGCGATAATCCGCCGCTTAAATATTGAAAAAGCAGAAACGCTTACCGGTGTTGTTGCTGTTCTCACGGCAAAAGATGTTCCAGTTAATGAATATGGGCTGATTGTGTATGACCAACCCGTACTCTGTGGACCTGGTTCATCAAAAAAAGAGGCTGAACATGTTCGGTATGCGGCAGAACAACTGGCACTGGTTATTGCTGAAACCGAACAGATCGCGGAAGAAGCAATGCAATTGATAGAGGTGGAATTCGAAGATTTACCAGTGATCTCGTCAATTGAGGAAGCTCTTCAACCTGGCGCATTTCAGATCCATTCTGATATAGAAAATAACACCTTCCATCATTTTCGAATTCGAAAAGGTGACGTTGAAGACGCTTTCAAAAGAGCGGATGTAATCATCGAAGCGGATTACTGCACCCCGGTTCAAGAACATGCTTTTCTTCAACCCGAATCCGGTGTTGGTTATATTGACGAAGAAGGAAGGATCACAGTAATCTCTGCCGGCCAATCGACCCATGAAGATCAGGAACAGATCGCCCATGCATTGGGATTACCTGACGAAAAAGTGCGGGTGATTTATCCGGCAATTGGTGGCGCGTTTGGCGGGCGGGAAGATATTTCCGTTCAAGTCATACTGGGAGTTGCAGTTTATAACCTTGAAAAACGTGGAATTCATCGGCCGGTGAAGATTGTCTGGTCACGCGAGGAATCTCTGATCGGACATTACAAGCGGCATCCTTATCTTCTTCACGCGAAATGGGGTGCCACACAAGACGGAAAAGTAATTGCGGCCAGTGTTGAAATCAAAACCGATGGCGGCGCGTATCAAGGGAAATCCAGTAAAGTTATGGGGAATGCCACCTTACTGAGCACAGGACCTTACGATATTCCAAATGTCAGTGTTGATTCCTATGCAATTTTTACCAATAACGTTCCTAATGGCGCATTCAGGGGATTTGGCGGTCCGCAGGCAGCTTTTGAAGCGGAATGTCAGATGAACAAACTCGCGGAGGCTTTAGGATTGGATCCTGTCGAAATTCGGAATAGGAATCTTTTCCGTGAGGGTTCCTTGATGTCTGTTGACTCACCTATTAATCCGGGTGTAAGCATCGAAAAAGTTGTTGAGAAAACAGCCCTGGCTTCTGGATGGAAGTATGAAAATAAGGAATGGAAAGCTGATCCTGTAAAAAGGATCGCGGCGGGTAATAATCCCCGAATTAAAAAAGGCCGTGGTTTTGCCTGTGGATTTAAAAATGTGGGTTATTCATTTGGGGCTCCAGAGCACTGTCACGCAACAATTGAGTTACATGGCAAAGAGAAAATCGAAAAAGCCGTTCTTCACCACGCCGGTGCTGAAGTCGGGCAAGGATCACACACCGTGTTCATTCAAATGGCCGCGGAGGCATTGAATATCCCCTTCGAAAAGGTTGAGCTGATAGCTTCCGATACTGCTTATACCGATTATGCGGGAAGTGTATCGGCCTCGCGTATGACATTTATGGCTGGGAACTCAATCAGGGGAGCCGCGAAAGAGGCTCTCGAAAAATGGGAGAATGAGGAGCGTCCGGCAATAGCATCTTATGTATACAATCCGCCAAGGACAACTCCTTATGCACCGGAAACCGGGAAAAGCCAGCCAAATTTCGCATATGGATATGTGGCCGAGACTATTGATGTTGAAGTGGATATGGAAACCGGCCAGATACAAATTTTGAATGTTGTTTGCGGAAACGATGTTGGTAAAGCCGTTAATCCACAACAGGTAGTCGGACAAATCGAAGGCGCGATCCTTCAGGCAGCAGGTTATGGCATTATGGAAGAATTCCTGCAAAAGAAAGGACAAGTCCAGACAAAAACTCTGTCGACTTACCTCATTCCAACAATTTTGGATATTCCGGATAATGTCTCAGCACTGATATTGGAATACCCGGATCCTATCGGACCATTTGGTGTACGCGGTATGGGCGAAATGCCGTATCTACCTTTTGTTCCGGCTCTTATCGCAGCCGTTCATGACGCTACAGGTATCTGGTTTAATGAATTCCCGCTAACGCCAGAACGGGTCTTAAAAGGCTTACAAAAAATATAGAAGAAACTATCCTATGCTTAATGCAATTATCCGGGGTGGTGGAGATCTGGCCAGTGGTATCGCGGTCAGACTTCACCGCTCCGGTATCAAAGTTATCATCACTGAGATTGAAAAACCTTTGACTGTCAGAAGGTATGTTTCGTTTGCAGAAGCTGTTTATACAAGAACGACTTCAATTGAAGAAATCAAAGCTGATCTTGTGACCAGTCATTCCGCAATAATAAAATGCCTTGAATTAAATACAATACCTGTTATTGTTGATAAAGATCTTTCTATTTGTCAAACTTTTCCCTCAGATATTCTCATTGACGCCAGAATGATTAAAAAGAAAGTTGCAAGATTTTCATTCCCAATCTCTCAAACAATCGGGATTGGTCCGGGGTTTTTTCCGGGAGAAAACTGTGATTGCGTTGTTGAATCTAAAAGAGGACCATTTCTTGGACGCGTATACTGGCATGATCCGGTAGAAGCCGATACCGGAATTCCTGAAAATGTCAGCGGATACGATAATGAACGGGTTCTTCGCGCCCCCAAAGCCGGAGTTTTTACAGCGAAATGCCGGATTGGTGATATAGTCAAAAAAGATGAGGAAATCGCCTCTGTAGATGGAGAAAGCATTCGCGCTCCATTTCCCGGAGTAATCCGCGGTCTGTTGCATGAAGGTGTGACGGTTTTTTCGGGAATGAAAGCTGGCGATCTTGATCCGCGGTCTGATCCGCTTCTCTGTTCATTAGTTTCTGATAAAGCTCTCGCGGTAGGCGGGGGTGTTTTGGAAGCCATTCTTTCCAAGCCTCAAAACCGATATAAACTAAGCACTCCATAATATGAAGCTTATTGATGCTCTGCGCGTTGATTCAAAAACCCGGCTCTCATTTGTTGGATCCGGGGGAAAAACAAGCTCGTTAATTCGCCTTGGATATGAATGGCCCAATATTTGCATAGCTGCGGCCACGACACACGTTGGAATAGATCAATTACAGTGTTATAAAACGCATCATATTTTGAGCAGTAGCTTCTCTGCAAACGGTTATCGGCTGACAGATTCAACACTCTTCACCGGTTCCGAAGGCGAAATTAACCGTCTTAATGGGATTGAACCTCTATTTTGGAATGATCTCTCAGGAATAGCTGAAGAGAATGACGTCCCGGTGTTTTTAGAAGCAGACGGTTCAAAAATGAAGCCGCTCAAAGCCCCGGCTGCGCATGAACCTCCCATTCCTGAGTGGGTCAACCATGTTGTCGTTTCAGTAGGTGTTTCTGTTATTGGAAAACCGTTATGCGAAGAATATGTCCACCGGTCGGAAATTTTCTCAACGTTGTCCGGTCTTGAATTAGGGAAGCCTGTTACCTGGCATGCCATAATGAGGATGTTAACCCATCCACAGGGGGGATTAAAAAACATACCCCGTAATGCCCGTAAATCAGTACTTTTGAATCAAATAGATTGCCTTTCTGATAAAACTGGACTTCCGACTTTCTGTCATCAAGTTTTATCGCATTATGATTCTGTAATCATTGCGGCGTTGAATAATCCTTCTGAAAAAGATGAAGATACAAAAATCAACAATGAAGTAATTAGCGTGGAAGAAAGGATTGCGGGAGTAATTGTTGCCGCAGGCAATTCGTCCCGCATGGGGCAACCAAAAGCATTTTTAAATTGGAAAGGCGAATCATTTGTCAGGGTTTGTGCTTTACAGTCGATTTCCGCCGGATTAGACCCGGTAATTATTATCGCTGGTCAAGAATATGAACGCATTCAGGATGAAGTTCAAGATCTTCCTGTTCATGTTATACAAAACCCGGACTGGAATGAAGGTCAGTCTAGTTCTATACGGACTGCGATAAAAACTCTTCCCAAACGAATAGGCGGTGCAATTTTTCAGCTCGTAGACCAACCGCACATTCCTGTCACCTTGCTGCGCCGTTTAAAACATGTTCACTCCACCAGTTTATCGCCCATAGTTTTACCTGAATCAAACGGCAGGCGGGCTAATCCTGTATTATTTGACCGTAGAACGTTCAATTCTCTCTCAACAATTCAGGGAGATGTGGGCGGACGTGTGATTTTCTCTCAATATCCGATAAAAACCATCCGTTGGTTTGACGAATCCATCCTAATTGATGTAGACACGCCGGAAGATTATTCACGGCTTCTAGCTTCACAATAATGAACACTATTGATACAACCGGTAATCGTGTTGCAGGCCTGGTTTTGGCCGCGGGAAAATCCTCTAGGATGGGAAGCCCAAAAATGGATCTCCCGTGGGGCAATACAAGCATTCTTGGAGCTGTTATTTCGGCCATGAGTGCTGGTGGATTAGGCACAGTAAATATAGTTATTAATCCATTGCGAAAACCGGCCAATCCAGATAACCTGCCAGACATCAAGATAAATTGGATTGAAAACCAGGAAGCCGAAGTAGAAGATATGCTGGTTTCAATACAGACTGGTTTGCGCGCGATGCCTGATACCATCCACTATGCCATGATCTGTCCGGGAGATCAACCCACAATTGCGGCTGCAACAGTAAAGGCATTGTTGGATGTTGTGACGCGCCATACTCCCGTGCTGATATTCCCCAGCTACCACATGCGCAGGGGGCATCCATGGATGGTACACCGAAGCTTGTGGCAGGAAATCCTTCAGTTAAATAAAACAGATAATGTACGAACTGTTCTTCATACCTATGAAAACGACATATTCTATGTAAAAATTGACTCTGATCCTCCGCCTGATATAGACACTCCGGAGGAGTATCAACAACTGATTTCACAAAAAAGGTAATTCATTGATTATTCTTACACGAGTCTGGTCATTTAATACTCAGAATGACTCATATAAACTCGACGTCCTGGAAAACGCATCTAATCTGGATGATGCCAGTCAGAAACTTTCCGGAGGGGTTTACACCACATTCCGGACCTACCAGCACAACAAAGCACTGCATTTACTGGATCACTTTGACAGGCTTGAGCACTCTGTTAAATTACAGGGTAGAGATCTCGTCTTACCTCGAATAGCTTTATGTAACGCACTCAGGGAAATAATTAACTTATATCCTGCCAGTGATATCCGGTTTCGAATTCATTGCTCATTATTGCCTGAAACTCATCGTTTCTATGTGATGGCAGAACCATTTACACCATACCCGGAAGCGCTGTACGATAATGGAGTCAAAGCAATAACACTCGAGATGCAACGAGAGAATCCCGCGTCAAAAGCGACGAATTTTATTGACCTCACAGACGAGATCCGAAAGAACAAACCAGCCGGTGTAAATGAATATTTGATGATCGGAAGCGATCAAACCGTTCTCGAAGGAATGTCAAGCAATATTTTTATCGTAGTTGATCGCACTATATGGACTGCAGAAAAGGGGATTTTGCCCGGAATTACCCGTCAAATGGTTCTCAAAGTCATTTCAGGATTGAAACTTAATATAAACTTCAAGGGATTCCCAGCAAAGAAATTACTGAGCATCGATGAAATGTTTATCACCAGTGCCAGCAGGGGCGTTATGCCGGTCACAAATATTGATGAAGTCCCGGTTGGAAATAGCCTACCCGGACCGATAACACAGCTGATCCGGTCAGAATTCGATAAACAACTTCAATCCGAGTTGGAGTCTGTCTGATCCTCCGGAATTTCCGGAAAGAGAGATTGATCGTCTGGCCGGACCAATTCTCCGGCTTCCATCCGACGCAACAACTCTTCGGCTGATTCTTTGAATTCTTGCGGCACATAAATTCTGGCTTCACCCAGTGTGCCTAGTACAAGCCCATATGTTATGCCCGCACTTTCCTGCATGGATGTAGCTTCGATGCCATATGCCTTTAGCAGGTCAACGATCATGGCCGCGTTCAACTGACCTGGAACGGAATAAATCTCAACCCATTGTTTTTCCATAAATCCATTATACAGAGGTCAGCGGTTTTCTGGCTATTAATTGGGA
>CAYQTY010000126.1:6166-9109 GCA_964420535.1 uncultured Leptolinea sp.
ATTGGGAGATAGCTTTTCGTTTTCCATGGTCCGAGTCAGTCCAGCCTTCGAAATAGAATACAGTTTCCCATTCAGAAAAAATCTCGACCAACTCGTTGCGACGCAGCAGTCTATCCGGATGAATATCCGGACGCACCGATAACATGTCAATATACATACATTCAAATAAAAGCAAACCGCCGGGTTTTAAGATTTTTTTTATAACAGGAAATACGGATCGCTCCAAAAAATAAAAATTACAGATCACATCAAATTGCATGGGTTTTAATGGTAATTTGCGGGCATCTGCCAGTATGTACGCGGGAGCAGAATTTAACTGAACTGCCTTACGCAAAGCGGTATGTGATATGTCGACTTCGATTACATTCAATCCTGCACGTTGAAGGAAATCGGTAGTGGCCCCCATTCCTCCGGCAATTTCCAACGCCCAACCATGTTCCGGGAGCAAATGGACGTTTTCCCGGACGAGCTTGCGTACAGGTACATCCTGAAAACGATCATCGCTCAAGTATTTATTGTTCCACCTGTTGGCGGCTTCAAAGGTATCTCCATCATTCATGGGCACAACCATTTGAAATTTTCAGTTTCGCTATCAGTCGATTTCTGCGTTTTTCCAGATCAGCAGCATAGCCGGGGGTGATAAATCCCTGAGAACCTGGCGTCCCAATTCGAAGAACTTCGATGGCCCTGTCTGTTGCCTCCAACGCTTTGGCATAATCACGCCGTTGATGTTCCATCACTTTTGCCAGTTGGATCAAAACCCGTAAATCGTTGAGTTCTACTCCGTTATTCAAAACGTCAGCTGCGTGATCAAAATTACCGGTTTGTTTTAATATTTTCGCATATCTTAATTTCAATTCCACCGAATAAACTTCAGGCAATTCCACATTGAGAAGTTGCTCGTAAATTGACAATGCATGATCAATTTCACCGCTTAATTCAAGTTGAATAGCTATACTTAAATTATCCAACGCGGGAATTTCTTCCGAAGCTGCAGGATTGTCTGCCATTTTATTGATATACAAAAACAAAGCAGCCAGTGATTGAATATCAATGGCATTGTGGTAGAAGACTCCAGCCAATTGTGACGGATCCCCGGTGCGAAGGTAGTTGAAATAGATTACCGGAACTTCCCAGCCGGGTACTTCCATCTGGCTTCGCGTAAAACCGAGTACCTCTGTTTCAATATCCTTAAGGCTTCGACTTTCAAGCCGCCGACGCCACAACCGTCTGGATAATGGCAACAGGTCAAAATGCAGGATATCTGCAAATGGGGAAGGAAGGCTATTCATCACATACCGGGTTTTTAGTATGGGTATGTCAAATGATTTGCCATTGTATGTAACAATGGATGTCACCCCGGACATTATTCTATCCAGTAATTCAAGCTGCGCGCGTTCTTCCGATGGATTCCGGGTAAAAATCTGAGAAGTAATAAATCCGCCAGGAGTAAACCGTCCAGCGCCAATCATGAAGGGGAGTGTGCCTGTTCCACCAGCCAAACCGGTGGTTTCCGTATCCAAAAATAATGTGGAAAACAGGTCTAAAGAATCAGTACTTTCTTTACCACCAGCCCATTTGACCAAACGTGCTGATATATCAGAATAAGTAAATCCCACATTGCCATGCGTATAGTTTATTTCGTTAACAACATCCGCTTTAAAAACCTCGCCAAATGTTGTTTGGACATAAATTCCGTTGACAACATCCTCAATTCCGTTTCGCGCTTTTAGAGGTGGCAGTTGGAATTTCGCGCCTGTTTGTACGCCAAGTGAACGGAGCCGGTCAACCAGAGATTCGGGAAGTTCGGCCATAGTCTACGTTCCGCGCAACTTTTCAAGAATGGCGATGGTTTCCATTTTCCCGCCAGTCCCGTTTTCACCGCCGGGACCCACACAGGATGGACAACCATCAAAACAAGCACATCTGGTGACAAGTTCATGCGCGCTTGCAATGATCTGTTCATGCATGTCAAAGCACTTGCGGCTTAATCCTATGCCGGCATTGATCTGGTCATAAATGATCACAGCGGGGCGCCCATCCGCGATATTCGATGCAGGGTCTGTCAATGTTCCCAGATCGGACGCATCGCACATCAGAAAAAGCGGCGCTAGCTGCCCCATGGCATACCCCAATCCAGACAATCCGCTGCGTATTTTGACATTGCTTTCAGCCAGTTTATGGCAGTTGGGGCATAGCGTAATCAGATTCTCTATCCTGTTGGCTTCGTCAATGCTGCGGAAACTGCGTATGGGTGTTTTGTGGTGAACATGGTGTGCCTTTCCGCTTTCCGGTAAACCACAGACCTGACACCGGAACTGGTCGCGCTGTCGGACAGAGTTCCTGATGCGATCCCAATTTGGCCCATAATCATTCGGGTCACTATTCCAAAGCAATTGGTCACGTAAAACATTGACCATTTCATCGCTTAATGACATCCAATAGGCTGTGGTCCGCATGGTGCTCGGTGGAAGGGTCAACGGTTCTACTGAGAGGATTTCCCGTGAATTCCACAGGATCTTCTTAAATCCGGTTATTTCAGTGGTTACCTGTATCTCACCATACGTGGTTTTAGAACCGGGATAATATTCGGCTTCCTGCTCATTTATTTTGACTAACGTCACTTTTTGGACGGGCTCTGTGTAGTAATCTTCATCCACTGGTTGCAGGATAGCCTCTGATTTTTCCAGATCAAGTGATTTAACAAAATAAGTATTGCCTTCATGCAGATAGATCGCGTTGGGATGGACCATCCAGAGAGAACTCAAGTAATCCACTTCACCAATTGTCTGATTAGTTCCGTTATCATTTGACAACAGATTTATTGATCGGGAATCTGAACTGCGAAGAGACAAATTGCTTGCCGGGTATGCAGTATCCGTCCAAAAATACCGTCCTGATGCGAGATTGACTTTCCCGGATTGTGTCATAAATTGCAGATAT
>CAYQTY010000127.1:0-5875 GCA_964420535.1 uncultured Leptolinea sp.
ATAATCAAGATTTCCCTGCCGGTTAGTGACAACGGCCGGTACGCGCATGGCTTCCAGACTTTGAAAGAAAGGCGCCACATCGACCACCAGATCGGCAACAAGCGGAAAGTTCCGGAGTGGTTCAACTCTGATAGTGCCATTTTTGTGGGTAACAGACCGGATGGGGGTGATGCAGGTCAGTTTTTCCACTCCGTTCACACGCATACCACAGGCGCCACAGGTGGAGTGATGACAGGCATGCCGGTAGGAAAGGCTGCGGTCATGGACAGCCCAGACGTTTTCCACGGCATCAAGAACAGAATCATCCAGGTTTACTGTCAGAGGATAGTCTTTCCAATCAGATTGGCTGTCTCCGTGTTTCTGGCGTCGAATTCGCAGAGTTATCTTCCAAGTAGTGGTCATTGTGATACCTGTTCTGAATAAAACGTCCGGTACGGATCAAGCTCTGATTCAGCCGTTCGGCAGGGCGAGTTAATTCCTATCTGATTGCAAACAACATCGGCTGTCTTCTCTGCCATCACGCGGCACGTGGTTGCCTTGCCGCCAGTAATGGTGACAAAACCGTGCAGGTTATTATCTGCCAGATGGTCAAAGCATTTGAATGTGCGTGACAGGCTTCGCGCGTCTGACCCGGTCTGGATCAATGGGCGGGCTGACATATAAGACGCGCGGATACCCGCATCCTTGATAGCAGGGATCATTTCAACCGCCCGGTCAACCATGGTCTTTACCTGTTCATGGTCAACCGGAATGTAATCAGCATCAGAGACTTCAAATGATGTGGTACCGATCACCGACATTCGGCGCTGCGGGATGATAATATCGCCGTCGCCGGGCAGCGAAAGCCGGTTGACGACACGATCTGTCATCCGCTTTGCGAAGGCGACCATCACACCGGGGCAGGGGATAACTGGAACATTTACGCCAGCCAGACAGGCTACACGTCCAGCCCACGCGCCGCACGCGTTAATAAAGACATCGGCGTGAATGTTTGTCTTTTGTCCCGTGGTTCGGTCAACCACTAAGATGAAATCAACGGCGGAATTCCCGTCAACATGGATCGCTTCCACTTCCTGGAAGGACAAGAATTTCGCGCCGCGGTTTTTCGCGCTGGCTGCAAAAGCCAGAGCCAGGCGGAGGGGATCAAAAGAACCATCAGGAACTTCAAATCCACCGAGCACCGCCGGGTTGACAGCCGGCTCAAGTGATAGTATCTCTTTCCTGTCCATCCAGCGGTTGGGGATGCCGGCTTCTTCCGCGCCAATATGGAATTCGTCTTTAAATTCCAGTTCTTCGTCTGTTATCGCTAGAAAAATCCCCTGATTGAATTCAATACATTGCCGGGCGATTCGCCGAAGGATGATGTTCTCTTCAATGCATTCCCGCGCGGCTTCAGGGTCGTTTATACAGTAGCGGGCGCCGGAATGCAACAGGCCATGAGTGCGCCCGGAAGTTCCGTTGCAAATTTCCCCACGGTCTACCACAGTGACCGCGAAGCCGCGCAGGGCAAGGTCATATGCCAGCGCGCAACCGGTAAACCCGGCACCGATGATAACGGCTGTTGGTTTTTCTGTCATTTCAATTTTCTATCCAATCAAAAGAACGGGTAACGGCTTTCTTCCAGCCGGAATACAATCTGTCTCTCTCACCGGGTTGCATTGCCGGTGTCCATGTTTTATCTAATGCCCACTTTGATCGCAATTCATCCAGAGATTTCCAGAAGCCAACAGCCATTCCAGCCGCGTATGCCGCCCCCAGGGAGGTGGTTTCCGCCACTTTAGGCCGGGTGACAGGCACATCAAGAATATCCGCCTGGAATTGCATCAACAGATCGTTGACCACCATACCGCCGTCAACTTTGAGGCTCTGCAAATCAATACCCGAATCAGAGCGCATGGCATCCAACACCTCTCGTGTCTGATAGGCTGTGGACTCAAGAGCAGCCCGGGCGATATGCCCCCGGTTGACATAGCGCGTCAGTCCAACGATAACGCCGCGCGCGTCACTGCGCCAGTATGGCGCGAAAAGACCGGAAAAGGCAGGAACGATGAACGCCCCGCCGTTATCGTCCACAGAACGCGCCAGAGCCTCTATTTCGCTTGATTTCTGAATAATACCCAGATTATCCCGCAACCACTGTACCAGGGCGCCAGAAATGGCTATGGAGCCTTCCAGACAGTATACGGCGGGCTGGTTCTCCAACTGGTATCCGAATGTAGTCAACAATCCGTTGCGGCTGGGAATGGGTTTTTCACCGGTATTCATCAGCATAAAACAACCGGTACCATAGGTGTTCTTGGCTTCTCCCGGGGTGAAGCAGGTTTGACCGAACAATGCGGCTTGTTGGTCTCCCAGAATGGAGGCAATAGGAACACCTTCCAGTATTCCACGGGCTTCTCCAAAAACCTGCGACGAAGGCCGTATCTCCGGGAGGATGGATACAGGTATTCCCAATAGGTCGAGAAGACTATCATCCCACTGGCGGGTTTCAAGGTTCATTAAAAGAGTTCTGGACGCGTTGCTGCCATCCGTAATGTGTAAGCCGCCATTCTTGCCGCCGGTGAGGTTCCATATCAACCAGGTATCTATGGTGCCGGCCAGTGCCGTGCCGTTTTTTACCGCATCAGCAACAGCCGGTACATTCTCGATCAACCACTTGATCTTGGGGCCTGAGAAATAGGTAGCCAGAGGAAGTCCGGTTTTTTCACGCAGCCGGTCCTGTCCGCCGGTTTTTGCCAGCTCCTGGCAAATCCCGTCTGTGCGGGTATCCTGCCAGACAATTGCCGGATGCAGAGGTTGGCCTGTGTTCCTGTCCCACAAGACTGTTGTCTCGCGTTGGTTGGTGATGCCCAGAGCGGCAATTTCTGATGGATGAATTCCGGATTTCTGCAGGGCGTTGAGAATTACTTCCTGTGTGCGGATCCAAATCTCCATCGGGTCATGTTCAACCCGACCGGATTCGGGGTAGAACTGTTTATGCTCTTTCTGATCGACTGCCGCGATGTGTCCATCGTGATCAAAGATGATAAAACGCGTGCTGCTGGTTCCCTGGTCAATGGCTGCGATATATTTCATTGTGCTGGCCTCTGAAATGCAGGAATTATTCGCCGGTTCCACCAAGGGAATTGGCAATATTCGCGCGCAACGAATCCTGATCTTTTATCGTGATCGTCCCGTCGTCGTTGATATTCAATCGTGATATCGGTATGGTGAAATACCGGAACCGAACAGGTTCAATAGTATTGGCCAGGCAAACCAACTGGTTTAATTGTTCAACCGATAGATCGCTGGCAAATCCATCTTCGGTTTGATAGATAAACGTATTGACAAAGGCAGCCGGATCATGTTTCCTGGCGATTCCCCGGAAAGCGTTCATAACATCATTTTGACGCAAAACACGGTCCCACTCGCCGGCTCCGCCGCCGCCTTTGTATGTGATAAATTTTCTGATCATGCTGCCGTCAAGTTTTTGTGAACCGCGGGCCATATCATATTCGTCAGAAAGGAAAGGAGCGCTCAGTTTGACGTCAACAGATCCCAGTGCGTTGGCGAACTTCTCGACATTGGCTGTATCGACGATCATGTAGTGGGAGGCAAGTATCCCCAGGTTTTCATTGATAAGCCTGGCTGTGCCATTGGATGCCAGCGAGATGGCATCCGCGTTGCTTCGTTCCACGTTGTAGATTGAGTTGAATGCCCCGGATAAAGATGGGTACATCAAACCATACGATAATAAGCTCGAATCCGGGAATACCAGTTCGGGAGGCAGCGCGTATACCACGATCCTCTCATGGCTGAAATCCACGTTGACGATCCGGAAACCGATAGCTCCGTTGAAGAGTGTATCTTGTGACGTGATGTCCGTGAGAACTGTTAGCAGAATATAGGATCCGGTTGTTCCGCAAACTTCCTTAAGCGGCCCGGGGGTATCAGTAATGACCGGTGTAAAGAGTACTTCAGGAGTGGATAATTGTGGAGGAGTCGGGGTGGATGTGGTATCTATGGTGGCTGTGAGGATGCGCATCGGAGTCCCGGTTCCCGGTGTGACCGACCCCTGCGGGGTCAGCGACATCATGGCGGCCAGGGTTGATGGGGGAATAAACGGCTGCCGGTAAAAGAGTTGGATGACAATGATCCCGATAACGGCACCCAGAACAATCAGGATACCGAGAAGCACCAGGATTACGGTTCTACCCTTCATGAGCAGCAAATCCTCCAGTGAGATTGATAGTATGGCAACGGAAATTCCGGTGAGGGATTAAAAAATATTGTATACCCGGATTGATTTTCAGACTACTTTAATAGCTGTTGGTTTATTCAGAGTCCATCCGGTTTGCGAAAGACAACCGTTTCTTTGATGCCATTGCCAAACCAGATGGCGTCCCAACCTTTGATTTCTTCCAGCACTCTGGCCCATTCACTATCAAGTGGACCATCCTTGAACGACCTGGTATTTGGAGCCCACGAATTGCAGGGGATATAATGATTCGCGTCATCAATGATCAATAGTCCCCCGTTTTTCAAGAGCGGTATTGCCCGAATGGCGCAAGCCGGACGCTCAATCCCGTCAACAAGGGCGAAATTCAATGAACCGGGCTGAAACCCGTCATCGGCGCGCACATAATCTGACCGCAGCTTCTCTTCAAATGATAGAGATTGTGACGGTTTCGGGAAGAGTTGATAATTTACATTCTGTAATCCGGTTGAATCCAGCTCTCCGCGAACCCGGGCGTACCAGGCATCATTATGTTCCACACTGGTCAGGTGCCTTACATGGCGCGCGAACCAGGCTGTGCTTCTGCCGGAACCATACTCCAGCCCTGAAAAATCGGATTGAAGAGACTGCTCAAGATATGCGACCGCTCGAGGTGTCAACCAGGGCGCTTTGGGGTTTTGAAACCGGAAGAAATAGTCAGCCAGCCGGCTGTAGATATAGGCGGGTGTCCAATGACTAAAAGAACGCATTAATAATCCTGTAGGAATGGGATAGCACTCATTTTACCGGAACTTCCGAAATTCTATGGCGATTCAGGTAATAAGCCGCGACTCCAAAAGAGACCGATACATTCAAAGATTTCTTGATGCCTGTCATAGGAAGCAAGTAAAGCCGGTCACAAAGAGATTGGACACAAGGGTCGATTCCATAAACCTCATTACCAACAACTAAGGCACAATCACCTTGAAAAGGTGCTGAAACAGCTGTAAGGTCAATCGCTCTCTGGCTGGTTTCCAATCCGATGACAATAAAACCTTCATTCTTCAGATTCTGCACCAGGTCAACACAGTTGGCATGATACGACCATGAGGTATGGATTTCAGCGGTTAAAGCAGTTTTGGCGAGGCGCGGATGAAGAGGAGTAGGGGTGATACCGCACAGGAACGCATGGGATATCCCCGCTCCGTCTGACGTGCGGAGAATTGAACCAACGTTATAGGCTGACCGGATATTGTCCAGTACTGTCACAAACCGGGTTGACGTATCCACTGAAAAATTCCGGTCAGTTGTACTGGTATACCAGATTTCTTTTTTTATTACCGGTGACCGGCAAATCGGGCACATCAGGCCGTTTATTTCAGGGGCAGGAAACCGCAATCCGCATTCAGATGACGTACATTGGAACGCCCAGATTATCTCTGCTGACGGATTCTCGCCGCCAAATGGATCATTATCCGGGTGTGTTTTTGCCGTTGCCATTATGGATCAATGAATATAAACGGGGAACCTGTTCAAGAAGAACACGGGATTCGCTTCGCCAGACAAATGGGGCCCCTGTACCTCCATATTCGAACGCGATGATTTCCGGAGCACGCCAGCGGCCGTTGCGGATCTGTTGAATAGCAGATTCAAAAAGGCACCAATCATGATCGCGCAATT
>CAYQTY010000127.1:5885-9045 GCA_964420535.1 uncultured Leptolinea sp.
TTATATTCCTCCGGAGGAATATAAACTGATCATGAATTTCACCCTTATGTATCCCCAACCCGGTGACGTGGATCTCCCGCAGCCGGCGGATGGGAAACTCAGAAAAGAACGCGATGGGTTCGGTTTGCAGCGTCAGAGCTGTGATTGATGCGTGGGCCAGGTCAAGCAACATTCCACATCCTGTTTCAGAAACCAGGCGTTGAAAGAAACGGGGCATAGCAACAGGACGCAGATATGGTTTACCCGAGATTGGTAGAGGAATATTTTCCGCGATCACATGATCTTCACCAAACCGGTTGCAAACCTCCCGGACTTCATCGATGACGGTATCGAGAAAGGATTCAACTTCCGATTCGTTGCATGCATTCAGCGATTCCGGCGCGACAACATGCACATTGACCATTTCTGTGCCGGTTTTATTCATGAAATCTTCCACTTCACCCCAATCTTGGCCTGGCATATTCCCCAGACCTACACTGAGGTCAAAGTGAACATAGACCGGGTGGTAGCTCATGGCTTCTGAAACCATGTCATGCCAGTTGGGTGTTTTGAACAGATCAAATTCAATTTGGCCAGAGCGGAGTAATTCTGCCGCCTGGGGAGAAAAATTAACTGCTAGTTCCATATGGGTAGGGATTCTATCACCCATTAAGGCTAACAGGGTGGCATCTGGTACAATTGGCAGGAATTTCCGGGGCATACATTGCCCCGGTTTGTATGTGGAGGGTTCTTTTTACGTATGAAGATTCTACGATCCCGATTTGAAGTCATTCTGTTTGTTGCGGTGCTGGTCGCGCATCTTTATGTGGCTTTTTCTCCGGCGAACAGTCTGATGAACTGGTACACCACAGATGACGCGTTTTATTATTTCAAAACCGCGCAAAACATTGGATTGGGGAAAGACATTTCCTTTGATGGCATCAGCCGGACAAACGGGTTTCATCCGCTCTGGATGATGATTTGTGTACCCATATTTCTCCTGGCCAATCTGAATCTGATCCTCCCTCTACGCATTGTGGTGGTTTTGGCCGGGTTGATGAACGCGGTAACAGCAATTCTTATTTATAGGATGTTCAAAACGAACGGGGCTTTGCTGGCAGGTTTTGTGGCGGCATTGATCTGGGCTTTTTCCATTCAGGTGCATTTCGTCACGGTCACCCTGGGCATGGAAGCAACCGTTAACGCGTTGACTGTCACACTGCTTATCTATCTGGCATCCCAGATCGATTATAAGAAAGAAACCGGATCTTTATCAATAAAGGACTTTTCCCGCCTGGGCTACGCTGCGATTTTTACTTTTCTGAGCCGGATTGACAACGGTTTTCTGGTGGCCGCCATATTGATCTGGGTTCTCGTAAAACACCGCGATTCTCTGTCCATATCTGGAGAAAGCCTGAAACAAAAATATATCCGCTGGTTCAAGTTGGCGTTGACGTTGGGACTCCCGGTAGGGATCATATTGTTGGTCTACCTGGGATTCAACAAAATCTATTTCGGCACTGAAACACCCGTCAGCGGGCAGATCAAGCGCTGGTGGGGAACCTTGCCGAATACCGTATATGGCTTTCCAGTTGATAATTACAAAGTTTTCCTGACACACCTTGTAACGCCTCAGGTAAATATTGGCCCATTCGCGCTTTTAACACAGGTTCCGCATGATATAGCCGGTTTCTTTGAGAAGATGTTCAACGTCCAAGAAGAAAATTTAAAATCTACTCACCGGTTGCTGGTACTGATCTCCAGCCTCGCGATGGTGGCTGCCGCCATCCCGTTCATTAAAAGCGGCTGGAAAAACTTCGTGAAACTGGTTGACCGGTTTTACCTGTTGCCTTTCTTCATAGCCTGCATGGCGCAGATATACAGCTATAAAAGCACCACCTATATTGAAACCCTCACCTGGTACTGGGTGAGTGAAATGGTGTTGATTGTTATAGCGGGGGGAGTTTTGCTCAACTGTATTGTTGAGCGGCTGCAGAAGAAAACTGTTCCTCAGTGGATCTACCAGGTAGCAGGTGCGGTTGTGGTGTTATTACTTGTCATCCCATTCTCAACATATATTGTCCGCCTGTTCTCATATAAGGTAGATCCGGCGTATGAAGAAGCTTACCTGGGAGGGGCGCGGGCATTGGAACAGTATACAGAACCCGGGGCAACCATCGGGACAACCGGCGGCGGTATAGTGGCGTATTTCATCAAAGACCGGACTATCGTCAACCTGGATGGTTTGATCAACAGTAACGATTATTTCCAACGCGTGCGGCGGGGAAAAACTGGTGAATACTTTGACCGGATCGGGCTTGATTATGTGTATGGAAACATCTATATGATCACAGAAAGTGACCCCTACGCGCGCATGTTCTACCAGCGTGTGGAATTGATAGGAACTGTGGAAGGCGCCAGCCTTTTCAGGTATATCCCCGGAGTTCCGGCAAAAGACTAATTTAACGTAAACCCCCGCTGCTAAAACTGCGGGGGTATTTTTTTACTCTATTTCGCGGATGATATTTCCGCCAGGGCAGCCGCGCCAGGACGTATTTTCAACCACTCTGTTTGCGGATTGGGTAATTTCTTTTCTGCTACCAGCGTGTAATAAAGCATGCTGTAACCGGTTATTGTGTTTTCCAGGGTATGTGCCTGTGCCATGCGCAGACTCACTTTTCCCATTTCCTGCCAGTTGTCTGCCTGAGATACGAACAGATCAATTTTCGTGGCCAGATCCTGAATTGAACCCGGTTTGAAAAGGTAGCCATTCTTTCCGTTATGTACCAGTTCGGGCAAAGCGCGAGCGTTCGCCAGAAGGATAGGTTTTCCGCAAGCCATGGCTTCCAGTGAGGCAATGGAAAGTAATTCAGCTTCGCTGGGCATGGTGAAGATGTCCACCGCGTTGATCAGCGATGGCAGGTCTTCATTCGGGACAAATCCCAGAAACTTAACAATATCTTTAAGCCCGAGCGTTTGAACCAGTTGTTCAAGATGTTTCCTGAACGACCCATTACCGGCGATAGCCAGTGTTATGTCTTTATTCTGGCGGAAACTTAATGCTCGAATGAGCAAGTCTAATTTTTTCTCGGCGTCAACCCGGCCAACGAAAAGCAAGACCGGTTTTTCTTTATCCAGTCCATATTTTTCGCGCCAGAAACCACGGTCTATCGTTGGATCG
>CAYQTY010000128.1:0-4870 GCA_964420535.1 uncultured Leptolinea sp.
CATCCAGCAGGAAACATTGGCTATCCATAGTAAATTTTTGGAGAATGATGCCGAATATACCCGGCTTTTCGGTCAGCTTACCCAGCAAGAACTTGGACTAATTAACGGCGGTTCACAGCAAGCGAACCTGGAGCAGGTAAATATTGCGCTTCAAACGTTGGACCGCAGTATCGCACAATTTCACCAGCACCAATCTGAAACGCTGAAAGTTCACGAACAATACTTGAGAAACCAGTTTGAAGTGCTCAACAACTTGATCCAGCATTCCCCACCGGAAAGCAACCTTCCTTTTCAGAAAAATAATGTTCCAACCGCTGACCTTCAGGCATTTTTAACGGCAGAAGAATTACCAGCTGCACCGATTAAAGCACCACAAATGACCAAGTCAGAAGATGATTCGCTGCTTGCTCAAGCGATGGGACAAAAAGTCCAAAAAGCAGCAGTTGTAGGCAGCGAAGAACTCACTTCTGCCCTGCTGGAGATCGTCAGTGAAAAAACCGGATATCCCACAGAAATGCTGGACCTTTCCATGGACATGGAAGCAGACCTGGGTATCGATTCGATCAAACGCGTCGAGATCCTTGGAGCGATGCAGGAGAAATTTCCCGAACTGCCGCCGGTTGAAGCCGCTGCCCTTTCAGATATGCACACACTCCAGCAGATCATCGATACCTTTTCAGGGCCGGGTCTCAGTCCCGTGTATAATCTGGGCAATTCTTATCAAAAAGAAAACGAAACGCCGCTTGATATCACATCACTTCCCCGTGGTTACGTCAACCTGAAAGCCGTCCCCTTACCTGACCGCCTGAACGCGAAAACTCCGGAAGGTTCCTTTACGCTTCTTACAGACGACGGCACCGGATTGACCGCAAATGTTGCCACTAATTTACTGGCTGAAGGCCATAACGTAGCAGTTTTGCGCCTGGCGGGGATTTCATCGATGGGTGTAAATCCTCTGCCTGCAGGAATTGACAGAGTGGAATTGAAGGACAATTCCGAAAAAACACTTACTGAAGCGTTAATTGGACTGAAGAGCAAACATGGCCGGATATCAACAGTCATCCACCTTGATCCTGCCCGCGCGGGCAATTCCAATCTCTCCATTCAGGAACAGTCTATTTTAAAGAGCGTATTCCTGTTAGCCAAACATGTTGCCGGTGACCTGACCGAATCTGCGGTAAAAGGTTTTTCTGCCTTCATGACCGTCACCCATCTTGACGGCCAGTTTGGGCTGTCACAATCCAATTCGGTAGACCCGATTAGCGGCGGTTTGTTCGGACTGACAAAAACGGTCAGTCTGGAATGGGATACTGTGTTCTGTCGGGCAGTTGACCTGAAGCCCGGATTGGATGAAAAGACAGCAGCCGAAATGATCATCAATGAACTCTATGATCCCAACCGCCTCCTCACTGAAACCGGCTACACCGGGTTGGACCGCTTCACCCTGGTTGTTGACCAGCCGGAAATGGAAGGTGAAGCATGACAAAGCCAGTCATTACAGGAAACTCCGTCATTCTGGTCAGCGGCGGAGGACGCGGCATCACAGCGGAATGCGTAAAAGAAATGGCCAAAACGTATCCATGCCATTATGTCCTGTTGGGTCGGTCAGCTCTGGATGCTTCCACTAACGATCCATCATTAAGCGGGAAACCGGATGCGGAATTAAAAAGCTACCTTATGCAAAGGAGTGTTTCTCAGGGGAAGAAACCCACTCCCCAGCTTATTGAAAAGCAGTTCAAAAAACTTCGCGCCCAGGAGGAAATCTCCTCCACGTTGAAGTCTCTTGAACAGAGCGGTGCCCACGCGGAATACAAGCCGGTGGATATCTCCGATTTACAAAGCGTGCAATCTGCTGTAAAAGACGTATCCGAACGCGTTGGACCCATCACCGGGATTATTCACGGCGCTGGTACTCTGGCCGACAAACGGATTGAAAAGAAGACCGCCGAAGATTTCGAAACAGTCGTCTCACCTAAAGTTGATGGACTGCGCAATTTGTTGCAAGCTGTTCCGGCGGTGAACCTTGATTTTCTTGTTCTCTTTTCCTCTATCGTGGGTGTTTTTGGAAATATTGGTCAGGCTGACTATGCCATCGCCAATGAAGTATTGAATAAAACTGCATATAAAGTCAAACAGGAAAATCCGGATTGCCGGGTGTTGTCTATCAACTGGGGCCCATGGGATTCGGGAATGGTCACCCCTGAACTGGCTCGAACCTTCGCAGAACGTAATATGCCTGTGATCCCCAGAGATGCCGGTACGAAGACACTGGTCAACCTTCTTGCGGCAGATTACTCAGAAACCCGCGAACCCGTACAGGTGGTGGTCGGGTCCATACCCACACGCCCTCCGGTAGCAGTATCCGGCAGCCTGAACACATATTTCATCAACCGCAAACTGGTTCTGGACAAAAATCCATTTCTGATCGATCACAAAATTGGTGATAACCCGGTACTCCCGGCTACCTGTGCCGCCTCATGGGTTGCCAGTGCCTGTGAACAGTTATATCCGGGGTTTTACTTCTCAAAGATCGAAGATTACAAGGTTCTGAAGGGTATTGTATTTGATGGTCCATCAGATCAGGAATACACCCTGGAACTTAAAGAAACAAAAAAAGATCCCTCCGGACGGATTCGCTTTGACGCGCGGGTGACTAGCAAAAACGCCAGGGGATTGCCGGTATTTCACTACAGTCTTATTGTGGAACTGGAACGGGAACAACCCCGTCCTCCGGTACATACCATCGCACTTCAGTCATTGATGGATGATCAACATCCCATCTCCGGAAGCAGCCTCTATGCTGACGGTACCCTGTTCCACGGACCGAGTTTTCAAGGCGTAAAGCGGGTATTGCACATCAGCGAAGGGAGAATCCTGCTGGAATGCAACCTTCCGGCAATTCCACCTGGAAAACAAGGGCAATTCCCGACCCAGACCACCAACCCGTTCATCTATGACGCCATCGTGCAATCTTTATTGATCTGGTCGCAGCACTATTATGAATCTCCTTGCCTCCCTTCACAATTGGACAAATTGGAGCATTTCAAAGCCATTCCCTTCAATCGCGATTGTCTTGTTGATATGCAGATCGTGTCCCATTCCAGCACGCATGTGATCGCGGATTTACGGGTTACGGATGCGAACGGGAATGTCTATGTGATCTTTCATAATCTGAAGGGCACCATCAGCCCTCTTCTCCGCCGTCTGATCGGGAAAAAGCCGGCTACACGGGATTGAGACATATATGACCACTTCATGCAATTCTCCCCTGGCTGTGATCGCCGCGGGTATTGCCGGCATATCCTTCTCAGGGTTGGACCAATTTAGTTATGAAATCTATCGCGGGAAGAGTTACACCGGAAATCAGCGCACATTAGATCTGCCTGATGCGTTTAAAAATGCGCTCGACCAGATCAATCGCACTGTTGACATTCAAACCAATCATCCTTCAGTTTTGCTGATGAATGACCGGCTTGTTGACCTGACCGCATCCATACTCCCGGCATCCCGAGTTACGTGCCTTAGAAAAATTTCACTGGACGAGGTTTTTTCCCGTGTCAACAATATCCTGGAAACCCGGGTATCACCGCTTGTTCTAACAATTGACCTTTGTGACAACAATGACACAGTCTCCGTTTTGTTGCTCGCCCAGAGAACATTCGCTGTCGCCAACCAGATCAAACCAGTGGGGTTGCTGACATTATCTTCGGTTTCTAAACACAATGCTGTGAACCTGATGGTTGTCAACGGCATGTTGCCGGACTTTATTCACAACCCGATCTCACGGTCGTTGACCCAAACTCCCCTGGAAATACAAAGCTCTTCCTGCGCATTGGTAGATTCGCAACCTGGTCTATTCGCGGTTCTGAAACTTCTGGCCTGCCAGATCAACCGGATAATCCCCGGAGTGGCCGATTGGAATGAACGCGACACGGAAGGAATCTGGTCAAATTCCGGGTTTTACGTCCCAGGAAATTCCCGGTCATGGTTCACCCCGGCCAGCCAACAGGAATTACATGGTTCAGTTGCATCCATCTCAGATTCAGGGAAATTATCATTCCTGAACCTGTGCACCCCCGTTGACAATAACCCGAGTCAAATTACCGTACCTGCCATGGAAGAACTATGTGTGTTCCCGTTTGGCGGAAATTCCATCGAAGAGATCCTCTCGCAATTGTCCGCGTTCAAGAATACCAATTTCTCACGGGTGAATTTACAGCAGGCAGCTCGATTCCAGTACCGCCGTTGGCAAAAAAACACCCCATATACCTTTACAGCCTGCATACTTGGAAGCTCTCCGGAAGAATTGCTGCGTGAGATGGATTACGCCATCACCGGTATTCCCGAATCCACCGGCAAATCAGCTGATTGGAGGACTCCAACCGGTAGTACATTCTCACCCAATCCGCTGGGTAGCTCCGGCTCAATCGCGTTTGTCTATCCCGGTGCCTTCAATTCATACCCCGGTGTCGGTCAAGATCTATTCCGGCTTTTTCCATCGTTGTACCGGCGGCTTTCCGTGATCAGTGAAAATATCGGCGATTTGCTCAATGAGCGTCAGTTATACCCCCGCCGGTTTGACCGAATCTTGCTGGAAGATATGGAAAACCTAGAAAAAGATCTTGTGGGCGATCCTCTGGCTATGCTCATTTCAGGAACATGTCTGGCAGCTGTCTATACTTTCCTCCTGCGCGAAGTATTTGACCTCCATCCCGCGTCCTCACTGGGGTACAGCCTGGGTGAGATCAGTATGATGTTTGCCAGCAGTGTGTGGACAAAAGCCGATGACACTGCCCGCGAGCTCCGGCAATCTCCTTTGTTTCATAACCGCATGGCCGGCAGTCAGGATGCGGTCAGGGAATATTGGCGG
>CAYQTY010000128.1:4880-5430 GCA_964420535.1 uncultured Leptolinea sp.
CGGACGTTTATGGGCGAACTTCATCCTTATGGCGCCTTATGAAAAAGTGGCAGAAGCCCTGCAGGGATTTGATCATGTCTATGTGACACACATCAATACTCCCCGGCAGGTGGTTATAGGCGGATACCCCGATGAATGCCGTCAATTGATCTCATCTATTAAATGCTCCTCGTTGGAGGCGTCGTTCAATTACGCCCTTCATTGTGAAGCGGTTGAATCCGAATACGAAGCCCTTCGCGAACTTCACACATGGGATATTCAAAACCAGCCGGGAATGGTTCTTTATTCAGCGGCAACCAATGCGTCCATGCCAATAGAACAGGATGCCATTGCCCGTCAGATTGCGTATGGTTTATGCCATAGGTTGGACTTCCCCCGTCTGGTCGAAACCGCGTATTCTGACGGAGCACGCATTTTTATCGAATTGGGTGCCGGAAGTAACTGCACCCGCTGGGTAGATGAATCCCTGGCCGGTAAACCCCACGCAGCTTTCTCGATCAACCGAAAAGGCGTGGATGACCATTCGGCCATTCTTCAAATGCTCGCGCGG
>CAYQTY010000128.1:5440-8916 GCA_964420535.1 uncultured Leptolinea sp.
TTTTTGGATAAAACATATGGAAACTATCACGCAGCAAAATATTCTGGAACGGTTCACAGAAAACACCTTAAACCACACGTTGCGTCTCGGGGTTATTCAATCCCAACTTATGCAATCCCGCTGGCTTGATCTGGAACGGCTCACCACCCGGATCTCAAACGAGATCACCGGAACAAATCCAGCCGGCTCCACCACAAAACATGTCTTATTTGACACAGACTGGTTAAGAGAATTCGCCCTTGGCGATATCACCTGCTGCCTGGGTAAAGAGTTCGCCATTTACACCGGTCGGAAAAGCCCGCGCATACCCAACGGTGACCTGATGCTGATTTCCCGCATCCTGGATATTGAGGGAATGCGTGGAGAATTCAACCAACCATCAACCATCACCGCCGAATATGACGTCGCCCCGGATGCCTGGTTCTTATCTGAACACGACAATGTCATTATTCCGGTTTCCATTCTGATGGAGATCGCCCTGCAACCCTGCGGCGTCTTATCTGCCTGGTTGCATACCCAGCTTCGCTACCCGCAAGTTGACTTCTATTTCCGAAATCTTGATGGAACCATTACCCTTTCGGAACCTGCCGTGATGAAAGGCAAAATGATCACCACCCGGGCCATACTGGATAGAACCTCTTTCAGCGGTTCAACCATCATCCAGCATTTCGTTTTCAACCTGAGTTGTGACGGCCGGGACTTCTTAAAGGGTGAGACTACCTTCGGGTACTTCCCGGAAGCGGCTATGGCAGCCCAAACCGGGCTGGACAATGGCCGGCATACATCCCCCCGGGGAAATGACCCGGAAAAACATCCGGGGCTAACTGCCTTCCATAATCTGACAGATAAACCTGAAAACCCCCTTCCTGATAGCAAACTTCGCATGATCAATTCCGTATCGATTGAAAGCAACCTCCAGACAGGTCGCCTCGATTATGTTGTAAGCACCCGGCAAAACAGTCCGGAAGACTGGTATTACGCCAATCATTTTCTCGGTGACCCGGTTATGCCCGGTTCCCTGGGTGTGGAAACCATTATTCAAGCATTCGAGAGCGCTATCAAGGTTGGTTCAAACACAAAAACCACTGTCCAGATTGCGTGCGGTCAAGAAATGAAATGGAAATATCGTGGGCAGGTTCTTCCCACCAACAAATCGGTTCATGTTGACATACAGGTAACTGATGTAAAAACCACGTCATCAGGAACATTATTTAAAGGTTCCGCCAACTTATGGGCAGATAACCTGCGGATCTATGAGATCGCTGATTTAGCCCTGATCCAACTGCCAAAGGAAAATTGACATGACTACTTTAAATACAAAAAGACTACAGCTTTTTGATGAAAAGATCATTCAGCAACTGATGAAAACGGAAGAATCAATATCCTTTGTTAAGGATGGAAATTCAGTAAAACTTTCAAACTCTCTTGATACCGGTGGTATATCGTTACCTGCGCTACCCCCGCTGCTTTTCGGTGATGCCGGCTTTTGTGAAACCTACGGCACGAAATATCCGTTTTATGCCGGAGCAATGGCCAATGCCATCGCTTCTGTTGACATGGTCATCGCTCTCGGTAAACAGGGCATGATGGGGTCCTTCGGCGCCGCCGGCCTTGTCCGTTCAAAATTGGAAACCGCGGTGGATCAAATACAAAAAGTACTCCCACATGGCCCCTACGCCTTCAACCTGATCAACAGCCCGTACGAGGAATCACTTGAACGTAACGCGGTGGAAGTTTACCTGGCCAAAAAAGTACGCGTGATAGAAGCCTCCGCCTACCTGACTATGTCTCCCACTCTGGTCTGGTACCGGGCTGCCGGGTTAAGCAAGAATCCTGATGGCAGTGTGTTGATTGGCAACCATATCATTGCCAAGGTTTCCCGCAATGAAGTGGCGTCGAAATTCATGGAACCCGCCCCTGAAAAAATGCTGACACAACTGGTTTCAGAAGGCCGCATAACCAGTGAGCAGGCAGAATTGGCTCGGCTTGTCCCGATGGCCGACGATATCACCGTGGAAGGTGATTCCGGCGGACATACAGATAACCGCCCGCTCGTATGCCTGTTGCCAACCATGCTGGCTTTGCTTGATGAAATGCAAGTAAAATTTAACTACGCGCAACCAGTCAGAATTGGCGCCGGCGGCGGTATCAGTACCCCATCATCCGTATTGGGTGCCTTCATGATGGGATCCGCTTATGTGGTGACCGGCTCTGTCAATCAGGCCTGCGTGGAATCCGGCGCGTCAAAACACACTAAAGAACTTCTCGCGCAGATTGGTATGGCGGACGTGGCCATGGCACCCTCCGCGGATATGTTTGAAATGGGCGTAAAAGTACAAGTTTTAAAGCGCGGAACCATGTTCTATATCCGTGCGTCAAAACTATACGAGGTCTATTCCAAATACGGCTCGGTGGAAGAAATTCCGATGGACGAACGCGAAAAATTGGAAAATCAAATATTTCAGCGAAAGATGGATGACATCTGGCAGGATACCGTCAAATTTTTTAAAGATCGCGATCCCAAACAGATCGAACTTGCCGAGAAGAATCCGAAGAAAAAGATGGCGCTGGTTTTCCGCTGGTACCTGGGGCTGTCCTCACGCTGGTCGAATTCCGGTGAACCGGGCCGCGAAATGGACTACCAGATCTGGTGCGGACCTTCCATGGGCAGTTTCAATGATTGGTCACGTTCCACCTATCTCGCCCATCCGGAAAACCGCCATGTGGCAGATGTCACCGCGCATCTTTTTGCCGGCGCGGCATGGCAGTATCGTGTCCAGCAGATGAAGCTCTTCGGACTGGACCTACCCGCCCGGTACCAGAATTATTACCCGGAATCTCCTCTGTTCGGTTAATGCACAATTTGGTCTTTGACACCTCTCTGGTTAAACTGTTAGCCATCCAACCCGGTGTTGACATCTGGCACACACGAATGGAGGAGCATTTGCCTTCATCTTTTTTGCCATTGTTATCCGCGGATGAATACACGAAGGCAATGAAAATTCGTGATACTGTCAAATCCGGATATGCCATGATTAGCCGTGGAATCCTGCGCGTCTTGCTTGGCCGCTACCTCGGTATTACCCCCGCGGATGTGGGTATTGAATATCTGTCAAACGGCAAACCGGTTCTATCACCGGGTGTGTCAAATCAGGTAGCATTTAATGTCTCCCATTCGCAGAGTGTTCTGGCTATCGCCATTTCACAAAACAATCCAGTGGGAATTGATGTTGAAATGATTGACCCTCTGACCAATCCTGGCCATGCAGGATCGCTGGTGTTTTCACCTGAAGAGAAAACGCTTCTGGAAAAGAGTGAAACTCCGTTGAATGATTTTTTCAAGATTTGGACAGTGAAAGAATCCATTCTGAAAGCAACCGGGGACGGATTTTCATATCCATCCTGTAATTTCAGTGTTATCTCTTCTAACAATTCATCCATCCTGAGTTATTTATCTGCCCCGGTAACGTCAAACC
>CAYQTY010000129.1:0-8901 GCA_964420535.1 uncultured Leptolinea sp.
ACATCGTAGACCAAAATCCGCTTACATCTACCGCGGGCACAATTCGGATAATTTTCACAGAATGGGAAGCATTCCCGGCAGACCTGCGGTTGATGCGGCGGGAACGTTGTTGGTTGTGCATGGATGCATTAATCCCCCGCCTGCATCAACCCTACCAACGCAAATTATTACTGGTAGGGTTGATGCAAGCGGGAGTGTATGTGTCTGTACATCGTAGACCAAAATCCGCTTACATCTACCGCGGGCACAATTCGGATAATTTTTACCGGATGGGATAACTTTCCGGCAGACCTGCGGTTGATGCAGCGGGAAGAATGATGGTTCTTTGTTGACACAATTATCCCCCGCCGGCATCAACCCTACCCAATGTATGAAATAAAATCACTGTCTTTCGCCCAATTTATTGGATTGTTTCTTATATATTCCCTGGCTGCACTTAATTGATCTTCATCACGGATAATGGTTTCATAATAACTTCTTTGCCAGACTACCTGAGAAAAACCTGATTGATGTATCCGTTTTGATGATAATGCTTTGAAAGATTTAATTATCGATATTAATGAACTTTGGGATTGATATTCTCCCGGAGGATTAATCCATAAAATTCCATGGAAATGATTTGGCATGATCGCGTATTCATCGAGCCTTACATGAAAATTTTGTGGCAGATTCTGCCAGGTGACCGATACCGCTTCTCCGAATAATGATAGATTCATAACGCCGTTTTGAATATCACTAAATAGAAGAATCCGGTTGTGACTGCAAATAGTGACGAAATACGCCCCAGGAGTCGTGTAATCATAGTTCGCCAACCGCATATGTTTCCTAACGGGTTTCTCCATGAGGAAAATTATACATTTCATATATTCAATTAGTTATTCGGGTAGGGTAGATGCAGGCGGGAGAATATGTGTCCGTAAACGAGAGATAATAATCCGCTTGCATCTACCGTGGCAAATTCTAGGAATTATCCGTGGACGGGAACGTTTACCAATTGGCTCGCGGTTGATGCGGCGGGAATGTTGATCGGTTAACATCGACGGATTAATCCCCCGCCGGCATCAACCCTACCGATGCCAATATACCCGGGTAGGGTAGATGCAAGCGGGAGGATATGTGTCTCGTAACCTGAGAGCCAAATCCGCTTGCATCTACCGCGACACAATTCGGACGAATTCATGTGGTCGGAAACATTTTCATCCGGCTCGCGGTTGATGCGGCAGGAATGTTGATCGGTTAAAATCGACGGATTAATCCCCCGCCGGCATCAACCCTACCGAAAATACATATTTGTGGGATCTATCCTATTCCCAGCAGCCCCGCGAAAACCTTCAACGCTGACCCCAGATCCGGCAGGCAGAACCACACCCAGCCGAAGGCCACATAATGGAAGGTGACCAGCCAGCCGCCGAATCCCAGCAGCTTCTTGCCCCATGTTGACTGCACCCGCCCAGGCGCGGAACGTTTAGCCCACGCCGAATACTGGTTCTGCACGAACAATCCCAGGCCGTGCCACAACCCCCAGATCACAAAGTTGACCGTCACCCCGTGCCACAGGCCGATCAGCAGCATCGTGCCGGTCTGCCCGATGACCATCACCAGCGGCACGGACATCGCCGGCTGCTTCACGCGGAACCAGCGGGTTAAAGGGTTGAAGAAATATGACCGTACCCAGTTGGTGAGCGTCATGTGCCAGTTGTTCCAGAACTGCGTCAGGTTGGTGCGCAGATACGGATTGTTGAAGTTTTCCGGCAGTTTGAACCCGAGGATACGCCCCATCGCCAGCGCGATATCGGTGTAACCGCTGAAGTCAAAATAGATCTGCAGGGCATACGCGTAGAGCATCATCCACAACCAGCCGGGTTGGGTGACCTGGCCGGCGACCTGCGGATTGAGCGCGATGATCGCCAGCGTATCCGCCAGGGCGAATTTCTTGAACAGGCCAAGCACCAACCGGCGGAAGGCTTCGGCGAACTCGCCGGAATCCAGGGCGGCGGGGGTACGCAGGTCCTTCAGGAAGCGGTCGAGCTTGTCGATGGGACCTGAAGTGAACGCGGGGAAGAACACGGCATACGTCAGGTACTCCGCCAGCGTGGCGGAGGGCAGGCGGCCGGATTGCCGGTCGCGCAGGGTGTGGATCAGGCGGAAAGCCAGGTAGGAATAACCCAGCCAGCGAATATCCACCGCTGAGGCGCCGGCGGTGTTCTGCCCGGCAATTGACCGCAGACCGGCGGACGTCAACTGCGCAAGGGCAGGGGTCTTGAGTACCACGAATAGCGCGATCAATATCCCCAACGCCAGACCGGCGGAGGGTTGTTTAATGCGTATAGATATCAATACCAGCGCGCCCACGATGGCCAGCCCGATAAGAGCCTGTTCCAGCGGGGGAGGGGCGAGGTTGACCAGCCCCGCGGGCAGTGTCACAAAGCGGGTGAGGGCCACCAGCAGCGCCGCGCCCAGCAGCCCGAGCAGGGCAGGGGCGTTGACTTTCAACGAGCGTTCTTCCGCCGGGGTGACGGCTGCCCAGCAGATGACCGTCAACACGAGGGTGAGGGTGGGCAGCCAATAGTCCAGCCCGCGAATGGGCAGGGATGGCTGCAGCCAGTACACAACCAGCACCGACGCGGCAAAAAGCACACCGGTACGGCCTCGTTCCGGGTGGGGGCCGGGTTGGTCTTTCACCGCGGGCATGGTCATCACACGGTAGATCAGGGCGGCAAAGAAGGCGAAGAGGATCTGCTGAATGGTCACGGTATTAGAACCCCTGATAGATCCACAACGGGGTGGAATCGGCCGTGAACACCAGCAGCGCGATGAGCATCAGCGCCAGGGCCAGGGCAAAGGCATTTTCTTTATTGAAAAGGCGGTTCATTACTTCGTATAGCCGCACATACGCCATTCGCCGCCTTCCTGGGTTGCCAGGTAGGGGCGGCGGTCCAGCGGGATTTCCTGATTTTCGTTGCCGTAGGTAGCCACGATCTTGCCGGCGCAGGTCACTTTGGCGCCGCCCTCAACGTCGCCGGCGTTTGTGCAGATCAGGCCATCGAGTTTGGCTTTGACCGCCTGGAACGAGTCGAGTTCCAGTTTGGCTTTTTCTTCCCAGGCTTTGCATGAGGCGGTGGTCAGGCGGTTGGCGTCCTGGTTGACCAGGGCGGTGAGGTAGGTTTCAACGGCTTTTTCGGGGCCGGCAGCCGTAGTACTGGCTGATCCGCAGGCGGAAAGCATTCCGGCGGTAAACGCCAGACAGGTGATTAAGGAAAGACGGCGAATAGACATGTTAAACCCTCCGGTAGGGGAATTGGTTCAAATTTGTCCCATTTTACCGCAAAGGGGACGGTTATTCCTCTTTAACCTTCATCACGGTGCCGCCGGTCATTTTGACCAGCTCGACGGGGGTCAACTCAAAGACGGCTGTCGGCGCGCCGGCCGCCGCCCAGATTGTGGCGAATTGCAAGAGGTCTTCATCTATATAGGTATCCAGCGCTTGGGCGTGGCCCATCGGGGGGATGCCGCCGATGGCGTACCCGGTCACCTGGCGGACGAAATCGGGGTCGGCGCGGTCAATGGGTTCGCCGAGGGTTTCGGCCATGCGTTTGGTGCTCACACGGTTGGGGCCGGAGGCTATGACCATCACCGGTTTTTTGCTGCGCCGGGTGATGAAGACCAGCGACTTGGCGATCTGCGCCACGGTGCAGCCGATGGCCGCCGCGGCCTCTTCCGAGGTGCGGGTGGACTGGTTGTGCTCCACCACAGTATGCGTGTAGCCGCATGATATAAGGTGATCCTGTACTTTTTGGGCGGACGATGAAAGTGCCATGGGGTTAGTCTCCTGCGGGTAATTGTAATGCGGTCATGGCAGGAACAAAACCCTAATTATGCCAGGGGCGGATGCAATCCGCCCTTACGTATGAGAAATTATGGCAATAATTTATCTTGCGAAATAGGGATAGGTTGGGAATGATTGTTGGAGCACAATATTTAGAATCCGTAGGGGCGGATTGCATCCGCCCTGAACTCAATGATGAGTGATTCTTTTGGAAGGGAAGGTTGCATTCCCATCCCTAAAACATTGATGTGGAAATTCCTGCGGATGGGAAGATTTTTGAATTATGCCGGGGGCGGATACAATCCGCCCCTACGATTTATTTAGTGAATTCCTTATCCAATTCCCATTTTGACGGGTTGTTGATGATATATTCCCTAATACGATTCAGATCCTCTTCATCACGAATGACATGGTCATAATAATTTCTTTGCCATACAGGCAAACCTTGGGAGCCATTTATGCCTTTGACTCTTTTCGTAACGGATGCCTTGAAACCGGCAACAATCGACCCCAGCGAATGTGGAGATCTATGTAATGCTGAACCTGGGGAGGGGGAAAAGGATTCTTTCATTATGATAATCGCGTGAAAGTGATTGGGCATGACGCACCAATAGTCCAATTCAATGTCAGGGCGAATTTTGGCTGACCGCACCCATTCATCACAGACAATCCGGCCGATGCCATTGGTCACCATTTCGCCGTTGATAATTTCGCCGAATAAATTTATGCGTTCATGGGTCACAAGGGTGATGAAATATCCCCCTGAATTGGCATAATTGAAACCAGACAGGCGAATTGGCTTGCGGTATTGAAGTTCGGCCATTTGATGATTGTACAAAAATTTCAATTGGTGCGTAGGGGCGGACCGCGTCCGCCCAGGCATGAAGGGGGACATATCCGATGGATGATCAAATCGCCATGTTCAACCTGGCAATGATGAAAAGATTTCGATGAATGGAAGTTCGCCGCACCTGCCCTGGGCGAACTGCGTCTGCCCCTACGGATGGTTTGGGATTCCGCCCAGGATATGGATGGGGACGAATCCTGTGGATTGGACGGTCGCTCCACCTGGTATAGGGCGGATGCGATCCGCCCGCCCCTACGGATGGTTTAGGATTCTGCCCTGGACATGGATTTGGACGATTTCTGTGGAATGGATGGTTGCTGCACATGGCCGTGGGCGGATAAAGTGAAGGCGGACGCGGTCCACCCCTACGGATGGATTGGGATTCTGCCCGGATGAAATCAGGGAGGATTCCTGTGGATGTAAAGGTTGCCGCGACACACCCGGGGCGGACGCGGTCCGCCCCTAAGCAAGGGTTGAGATTCCTATGGGTTGGGTGGTTTCCGTAATACACCGGGGGCGGAAACCATTCGATGAGAAAACCATTTGTTTTGCGTAGGGGTGGATTGCATCCACCCCGAACATGGATGATGACGATCCTAGTAGATGTAAAGGTTGCCGCGACTCATCCGGGCGGGTCGCACCCGCCCCTACGCAAGGATTGGGATTCTGCCCATACGGAATAAAACGAAAATCACCTGTCACGAATTCTTGACGGGTGATATACAATACATCTATCCATTGTGATAGAACTGTAATCATCCCGTTATCCCGTTCCACCTTATCCGTAAACGCGAAAGGATAACCCCCACATGACCAGTAACCAGCCCAAACCCATCCCGGCAGAAAAACCCGAACTTCAGTGGACGCACCGGCCCTGGGGACAGCAAAAACAATACGCCTACAACGAAGAATGCACTGTCACCTACATCGTGGTTGAACCGGATCACCGCCTGAGCTTGCAAAGCCACTCCAACCGCGCCGAACTCTGGGTGGCGCTGGATGACAACGCCATCATCCAGGTGGGAGAAACCATCACCCGGGCGCATGCCGGCGAAGAATTCTGGATCCCGCCCAACACCATGCACCGCCTCACCAGCTCGGGTACCCGCACCCGCGTGCTCGAAGTGGCTTTTGGCAACTGGAAACAGGAAGATATCACCCGCTATGAGGATGACTACAACCGTCCGCACCAGGGTGAATAGCCGCGATCTTTACGGTAACCTTACAAATCTGTAAGAGCAGGGCTATCCTTTCTGGCATAGTGTCATTTGTCACGGTTTATTTGTGCAAATTTCCGGGGGCGAATTCTATTGACATTGCCTGCTGAAAAGCGTAAACTCTTTGTTAATGTCCTTTATAAAGGACTTGAAAAAACTTCTTATTAAACAACCTGAAAAAAACCTCCCATAACCCGCTCCCAATGAATGACGTCTCTCCGCTCGTCGAATACCCGTACATGTCGATGATGAAATCTGAAATTTCATCCACGTCGGCCGTGCGCGCCCATAACCTGAGCCTCACCCTCAACCTGATCCGCGACCGGGGTTCCATCACCCGCGCTGAGATCATCAATCTCACCCGCCTCAGCGCACCCACGGTATCGTCACTGGTGAATATCCTTATTTCCAGCGGTTTCGTGCGCGAGGGCGGTATTGGCATGTCATCCGGCGGGCGCAAACCCGTGGTACTGGAATTCAACTACGAAGCCCGCATGATCATGGGTGTTGACATGGGCGCCACCCATATCACCATCATTATCATGAACCTCAAGGGTGAAGTGAAGAAGCGTTTCTCCTGCCACATGGATGTGCTCTCCAAACCGGCCGAATCGCTGCAGGTGATCCATGACGCGATCATCAAGATCATGGACGAAGCAGGGCTGGTTGAAAGCGACCTGTTGGGTATCGGCTTCACGCTTCCCGCTCCGCTGGATGACGAGAAGACCGGGTCTTTCGTCACCCATTACATGCCAGCCTGGAAAGACGTGCGCTGCATCGGCGCGGTGCGTGACGTATACAAAGATGTGCCGGTCTATTTTGAAAATGATGCCAACGCGGCTGCAATCGCCGAACAATGGTGGGGCTGCGGCCTGGGCTATGAGAACCTGGTCTACATCAAACTGGGGACAGGTGTAGGCTCCGGCCTGATCATCAACGGCGTTGTCTATAAAGGATTTAATGGAACGGCCGGCGAGATCGGCCATACCACCATCGAAGCAGACGGGCGAAGCTGCCGCTGCGGCAACCGGGGTTGTCTGGAAAGCTATATCGGCATCCAGGGGATCCTTTCAGACGGTCGCCGCGCGCTGGCCAACGACCCGAATTGGGCTGGTCGCCTGGACGAACTGGACGTAAAGGGTGTGGTGAAAGCCGCCCGCGAAGGTAACCGCGAGTGCGAGAAGATCATCACCACCGCCGGCTGGTACCTGGGTATTGGCCTGGCCAATATCATCAACCTGGTTAATCCGGGCCTGCTCATCCTCGGCGGCGATCTGGCCGATGCCGGTCAAATGCTGCTGGACCCGGCCAGGCAGTCACTGATGGAACGTACCGTGGGGTTCAACACGCGTACCGACAATCTGGTGATTGGCGAACTGGGAAGCAATGCCGTAGCTATCGGCGCGGCCACCCTGGTGATCACCAACGCGTTCAATGAGACCAGTATCTACAGCTCTCTGCGTGATATGGAACAAAACGCGGTAATCAACTGACAGCTTTTTTCGAAAAGGAGGTGGTTTCCAAAGAAAACGCAGGAAACATAGTTCCGTTGTTGAAGTTGCTTTAAGTCCCGTCGGACCATCAAATTGTTCAAAAATTTTGGAGGAAGAGCATGTTCAAGAAGTTGCTACCTTTCATCAGCGTAGTACTTATGCTGACGTTTGTCCTTTCAGCCTGCGCGGCACCCACTGCCGCCCCCGCTGTTGAAGCTCCCAAGGCTGAAGTTGCAGCCCCCGCCGAAGGCGCCGCTGGCGCATTGGCCGTTGGTATCGTACTGCCCACCAAAGACGAACCCCGCTGGGTACAGGACGAAACCCGTTTCAAAGATGCCCTCAAGGCTGCCGGCTACGAAGTGGAAATCCTGTTCAGCCAGGGTGACTCCGCCAAGGAAGCCGCGAATGTTGAAGCTTTGATCGCCAAAGGCATCAAAGTCCTCATCATCTGCCCGCAGGACGGAAAAGCTGCCGCCGCCGCCGCTGAAAAAGCGAAAGCGGCCGGCGTCAAAGTTATCGCCTACGACCGCCTGATCACCAACACCGACGCGGTTGACTTCTTCGCGACGTTCAACAGCTTCAATGTTGGTAAAGCCCAGGGCCAGTTCCTGGTAGACAAAGCCGGTGACGGCAAGGGCCTGCCCCTGTACCTGTATGCCGGCGCCGCCTCCGACAACAACGCGTTCGTGTTCTTCTCCGGCGCGTGGTCTGTACTGCAGCCGAAAGTGGCTGACGGAACGTTCGTGATCAAGAACTCTGCCGAAGCCGTTGCCCTGCAGGACAAAGCCGAACTGACCCGTGACGAACAGGCCAAGATCGTTGGCCAGATCACCACGAACTGGGACTTCGCTGTTGCCAAGACCCTTGCGGAACAGAACCTGACGGCTGCCAAAGCCGAGGACAAGGGCGATGTGTTCGTCCTGGCCCCGAACGATGGCACCGCGCGCTCCATCGCCGACACCTTCGCCGCTGACAAGGATGTGAAATCCTACTATGTCACCGGCCAGGATGCCGAGAAAGCCTCCGTTCAGTACGTGATCGATGGCAAACAGTCCATGACCGTGTTCAAAGATGTCCGCACCCTGGTCAAGGATGCCATCACCACCGCTGTCGCTTTCCTGAAGGGTGAAACCCCCACCGCCCCCGGTAAAGAGAATAACGGCAAGATCGATGTTCCCGCCACCGAATCCGAAGTTGTGACTGTGACCAAAGAGAACGTCAAAGCTGCCCTCATTGACTCCGGTTACTACTCTGCTTCCGACTTCACCGGCCTCGATGCCGCTGCTGCTCCCGCGGCTGAAGCCGCCGCCCCCGCTGGCGAACTGGCTGTTGGTATCGTGCTCCCCACTAAAGACGAACCCCGCTGGGTACAGGACGAAACCCGTTTCAAAGATGCCCTCAAAGCCGCCGGCTACGAAGTGGAAATCCTGTTCAGCCAGGGTGACTCCGCCAAGGAAGCCTCAAATGTTGAAGCTTTGATCGCCAAAGGCATCAAAGTCCTCATCATCTGCCCGCAGG
>CAYQTY010000130.1:0-4636 GCA_964420535.1 uncultured Leptolinea sp.
TCCTTCAGTAAAAATAACACAGGACCCGATGGAGCTGATCAACGATCCTCAGGTGGATGCCGTCATTATTTCCACTCCGGTTTCCACGCACTATGATCTGGCCAGCAAGGCATTCAAAGCCGGCAAGCATGTTCTGGTGGAAAAGCCTATGACCGGCAGCGTGGAGGAAGGGGAGAAGCTGCTGGATGAATCAGCACGGGCCCAAAAAACCCTGATGGTTGACCACACGTTTATTTACACCCCGGCGGTCATCAAGATCCGGGATATGGTCGCGAAAGGTGACCTGGGGCGGTTGTTGTATTACGACTCGGTTCGTGTAAACCTGGGATTGTTCCAACACGATGTGAATGTGCTGTGGGACCTGGCTGTGCATGACCTTTCCATTATGGATTTCATCCTCGGAGAACAACCCTCCGAAGTATCCGCCACCGGCGTGGCGCATCTGAGCGGTCAACCGCAGGATGTGGCGTATATCACATGTTACATGCAGAACAACCTGATCGCGCATTTCCATGTCAACTGGATGGCGCCGGTGAAAGTCCGCCGCACGTTGATCGGCGGCGACCGGCAGATGATCGTATACGATGACCTGGAACCCAGCGAGAAGATCAAAGTTTATGACAAGGGAGTCTCTTTGAATGAAGGCGCTGAAGGTGTGTATCAGATGCTGGTGAGTTACCGCAGTGGTGACATGTGGGCGCCGCATCTCGCCACGACAGAGGCGTTGAAAACCGAAGCCGCGCACTTTGTTGACTGTGTGACAAATGGAAAAACACCGCAGACCGATGGCGAAATGGGACTGCGGGTTGTAAAGATCCTTGAAGCTGCTGATACGTCCATGGCCAACCGTGGACAGCCTGTTCATATTCTGTAAATTTATTGGGAGAATTTTATGACCATACCTTTTGTTGACCTGAAAGCGCAATATCACAGCATTAAGCCCGAGATTGACGCGGCCGTCGTCAGGGTGTTTGAATCATCCCAGTTTGTGCTTGGCGGCGAAGTTGCCACGTTCGAAAAGGAATTTGCCGCGTATTGCGGTGTGGAAAATGCCATGGGTGTGAACAGTGGCACCTCCGCGTTGCACCTGGCTATGCTGGCGGCCGGTGTCGGCCCCGGCGATGAGGTCATCACAGTTCCGTTCACGTTTGTAGCCACTGTTGCGGCCATTTGCTACACCGGCGCCAAACCGGTACTGGTGGATATCAACCCGCGATCTTTTACGATGGATCCGGAAAAATTGGAAGCCGCCATCACAAAGAAGACCAAAGCCATCATCCCGGTCCACCTCTACGGGCAGTGCGCCGATATGGATCCCATTCTTGAGATCGCGAAAAAACACGGGCTGGTTGTCATCGAAGATGCGGCGCAGGCACATGGCGCGGAATATAAGGGCAGAAAAGCCGGCTCGATCGGCGACATGGGCTGCTTCAGCTTTTACCCCGGCAAAAACCTGGGCGCGTATGGAGAAGGCGGTATGGTGACCACCAGCAACCCGGATTACACCCGTACCATCCGCATGCTGCGCGACTGGGGCGCGGAAAAGAAGTACCAGCACGTGTTGAAGGGTTATAACTACCGCCTTGAAGGTGTTCAGGGCGCCATTCTGAGCGTCAAACTGAAATACCTTGAGAAATGGTCAAATGACCGCCTGGCCCACGCGAAATTGTATAACCAGCTTCTGGCCGGCAGCAAGACAAAGACCCCTGAGATTATGGATTACGGGAAACCCGTGTTCCACGTGTATGCTGTGCGCACCACCGAACGCGAAAATCTTATGGCCTACCTGACCAAAGCAGGCATCCAGCACGGTATCCACTACCCGTTCCCGGTGCATCTGCTGCCCGCGCATGCCGACCTGGGGCACAAACCCGGTGACTTCCCAGAATCGGAGAAAGCGGCCAACCAGGTTCTTTCACTGCCCATGTTCCCGGAATTGACTGACGAACAGATCCACACCGTGGCAGATGCTGTTCAAGCATGGAGCAAGGCCTGAGATTCCTTCGTTGATACTCATGCCCCGGATCGTCATAAATCCGGGGCATTTTTCTGCCAGTTTTTTCAAAATGCCCGCATGGTAGAATGTGCATGACATGGGGCTGACTTTAAACTATATCTGACACTACCCGTACTTAATGAGAAAAATCCTCTTCCTGATCAGATCCTTGAACGTCGGCGGCGCGGAACGTCAATTGCTGACATTGGTCGATTCTCTGGACAAAGCATCGTTCGACCCGGTAATCGTGATGTTCTACCCCGGCGGTACACTGCTTCCAGAATTTGAGAAGCGCGGTTTGCGCGTTGTGGCGGCAGGAAAGTCACGCCGCTGGGATATTTTCTCTTTCCTGTCTAATTTAACAAAAGTCATTCGGGCTGAAAAACCGGATATTCTGTGTTCCTATCTTGTGGCCGCGAACCTTCTTGCGCTGATCTTCCGGGATTTCTGGAAGGTTCCGCATGTCATCACCTCTATCCGGCATTCTTTCCTGCGGAAGGAAGACTATGACTGGACTGCCTCCGTCATGTACTGGGTGGAAGACCATCTGTCCTTAAGAGCAGACCGGGTGATCGTCAACTCGTATGTTGGCGCGAGGCAGGCGGAAGCACGCGGTATCCCGGCTTCCAAGATCGTCGTCATCCCCAACGGAATCGACACGGACCGCTTCGCGCCTTCCTCTGACCTGCGCGGCGAAACGCGCAGGAGACTGGGATATACCCCCACTGAATTTGTCATCGGCATGGTTGGCCGGTTGGACCCGGTAAAAGACCACACCACTTTTATTAAAGCATCAGAAATGCTGGTTAAGAAACACCCGGACCTTCGTTTTTTGATCGTTGGTGACGGTTCACTTGAATACTCTGACCGTATCCGCTCAGAGATTACGCGTGCCGGGTTGAATTTCGTGTTTCAAATATTGCCGGCTGAGCGCAATCCGGTTCCGGTTTATAATGCGCTCGATATCTGTGTATCCGCCTCCGTGGGTGAAGGATTTTCCAACGTGATCGCCGAAGCCATGTCGTGTGAAGTTCCCTGCGTGGTAACGGACGTTGGTGATTCCGCTATGATCGTCGGAGACACCGGACGCGTAATTCCAGCCGGCATGCCTGAACAAATGGCGGATACCCTGACGCGATGGCTTGAGATGCCGGCCTCTGATCGGATGGCAATGGGACGGCAGTCCCGGCAAAGGGTACAGTCTGAGTTCAGTGTGGTAAAAATGGTATCGGCAACAACTTCCGAATTTGACAGATTGGGATAACAGCACGTGGAATCATCTACTGAAATTGACAAAAACCGCGCCGCGGAAATTCTATACCGCAATGAACGGCGGGAACACAGTGACCAGAGAGCCGGGTCGCTGGATGGCTGGCGGGGCGTGGGCGGATACTATCACCGCCGTATTCACGAAATCTATAAATTCCTCGTCGCTCCCAACCAGAAGATACTGGAGATGGGCTGCGGCGAAGGTGACTTGTTGGCGGCATTAAGACCATCACTGGGTGTAGGTTTTGATCTTTCTTCCGCTATGTCAAAACGCGCTTCTGTCAGGCATCCGGAGATGTTGTTCTTTGCCGCCGATGCCATGAATATCGGGATGGAAGAGAAATTTGACGTTATCATCCTTTCCGATCTGTTAAACGACCTGTGGGATGTGCAGGCGGTGTTCAAAGAAGTTCGCCGGTTATCGCACCCGCGCACCCGGATCATCATCAATATTTACAGCCGTTTGTGGGAATTGCCGCTCAGCCTGGCGGAAGCCCTGCATCTGGCCAAACCCACCCTGTACCAGAACTGGCTGACGGTTGACGATATCTCCAACCTGATGAATCTGGAAAATCTGGAAACCATCCGTTCCTGGCCTGAGATCATCTGGCCGGTGCGTACTCCGTTGATCGATGCCTTTTTCAACCGCTTCCTGGTTAAACTCTGGCCGTTCCACACCCTGGCTTTGACCAATATGATGATCGCTCGCCCGCAGCCAGAAATTGATCCGGATTACAAACCGGTGGTTTCGGTAGTCGTACCCGCCCGCAACGAAGCCGGAAACGTGGTCAATATTCTAGAGCGCATACCTGAGATGGGCGGCGGAACAGAGATTGTTTTTGTGGAAGGCAATTCCACTGATGATACGTTTGAAACCATCAAACGCGAGGTTGCCGCGCGGCCTGAAAAGAACTGCCAGATCCTGCAGCAGACCGGCAAAGGTAAAGGTGATGCGGTCCGCCTCGGATACCGTGAAGCCAAAGGCGACATCTTTATGATCCTGGATGCCGACCTCACCGTACCGCCCGAAGACCTGCCGCGTTTTTATGAAGCTGTCGTTCAGGGAAAAGGTGACTTCATAAACGGCGTACGCCTGGTATACCCCATGGAAAAACAGGCTATGCGTTTCTTCAACCTGCTGGGTAATAAATTCTTCTCACTGGCTTTCTCCTGGCTGCTCGGTCAACCGGTAAAAGATTCGCTGTGCGGCACCAAGGTGCTGCGCCGTGCGGAATATGATCTGATCGCCCGCAACCGTGATTATTTTGGCAACTTCGACCCATTTGGAGACTTTGACCTGCTTTTCGGAGCGGCAAAGCAAACGCTGAAGATTGTCGACCTGCCGATACGTTACCGCGAACGCACATACGG
>CAYQTY010000130.1:4646-7317 GCA_964420535.1 uncultured Leptolinea sp.
ATACGGTACCACCAATACCCAGCGCTGGAGCCACGGCTGGTTGTTGTTGAAGATGGTGGCATTTGCCGCCAGCCGTATCAAATTCGTGTGATGACCCGTCTGCGGATCCGCACCCGGGAGCAGCAAGTACTTGCTGTACCCTTCATCGCTGGCGTCCTGGCTGGTATGGGAGCGTTGGTCTATCTTTTTCTCATTCCGGGCGATCCAAAGAACGCGATCATTTTCGGCTTCTCTTTACCACGGCTGGTGGAAGCTGTGGGAATACTTGTCAGCCTTCTGGTCTTCGGCTGGCTGACCGGAGTGATCGTTTCCGCCCCCGAAAAAGCCGCGCGGCTCTACAAATTTCTCGGATGGCATAATGAAACCCCTTGGAGTCTGGCATTAAGTTGGACTGGAATTCTCGCCGGCTTTTTTGTGGCGTTTTTCCTTCAAAAACTCTTTCCCGGTCAGGCTCAGATATTCGAACGGCTGATGCCGGCTGTGATTTTTCTCCTAATATTTTGTTCGGTTTTCACACTGGTTAATATCGGGTTCGTCTCGCGTGCGCATGCCGGTAACAAAGCTCTTTTTCTGATCAAGGTCAGTCTGATCGCGGCAGCGATTGGCATACTGGCCGGATTGGTATTGTTCCCCGCGCGGGTTGGGTTGATGCTTCGGCAGGGTAGTCTACTGTTTCTGTTGCTTATTGCTCCGGTACTGTACCTCAGTTTCCGGCGGGCTGACATTCGCGGCGACCTGGCGGCGCTGGGCATATTGACGGCAGTTTTTGGCGGCGCCATTGTTGGCGTGTGGTTCAGCGGTATCAGCGATTTGAATATCATCGCCGGTTTGCTGCCGTATAACGATGCAAACGGGTATTACCACGGCGCCCGGCTGCTCTCGGAAGGGCAGACCTTTCACCCGTTCTCGGCCAAACGTCCGGTATTCCCCGCCTTACTGGGCGTGTTGTACAGCATCAGCGGGCAGAACCTGCAGTTTGCCATCGGCTGTCTGGTATTGATCTCCCTTCTGGCCATCTACTTCACTGCGCGTGAGGTCAACCGCACCAGTGGGGCGGCCTGCGCGGCTTTCTTTGCCCTGGCCCTGTTCCTGTTCATCCGCCGTTTCATCGGCTCCGTGATGAGCGAAACGCTCGGCCTGCCGCTGGGCGTGATCGGTTTTGGATTGTTATGGAGCGGCGCAAACCGTAAACGCGTGTTAGATGTTTACGCGGGGATGCTCGTGCTTTCACTTGGGCTGATCGCCCGCGCCGGGCCGTTCTTCATGCTGCCATTTCTTGTTCTCTGGGCTGGCCGGGTTTTCAGGGGCGAACAGAAATTCAACTGGAAGGTTGCCATCTTTGCGGCACTGGCTGCCGTTATCGGCTACGGTATACATTTGGCGATTTTCAAATCTCTGGCCGGTACCAACAGTTCGTCCATGGGGAATTTTTCATACACATTCTACGGCCTTGCCGTCGGCGGCAAAGGCTGGAAACAATACATGCTCGACCATCCGGATGTGATGGCGCTGGTGGAACCGGCGCAGTCACAGGCTATTTACCGGTACGCGTTCGAAGCCCTCAAAGCTGACCCGACAGGTATTATCCGCGGAGCGTTTGTCTACTGGCAGGCATTCTTCACCTTTGACTGGTCCGGCATGTTCGGGTACATCGAAGGCGCCACAAAGCTTGAAAGCCTGATAGGCCGTATTGTGATGGCGGTTTTGACCCTCGTTGGTCTGATCGCGGCTATCAGGGACTGGAAACGTCCGGCTTTTTCCCTGCTGCTGGCCGGATGGATCGGGATCTTCCTGTCCATCCCGTTCGTCCCCACCGTGGATGCTGAAATCCGCACTTACGCTGCGGCCATTCCCTGGTTTGCCGGGCTGGCCATGGTGGGGTTGTGGGCTATTTTGACCCGTACCGGTCTAAGGAAGATCACACACCCCGGTGAAAACCTCCTGCCTGGAAAACCTTTTGGTCTGGGCATATACGGGTTGACCATCCTCCTGTTGACATTCGCCGGTCCGCTGCTGGTGCACACGCTGGCAAAGCCGGTCACAGTGCCGGCAGTAAATGGATGCCCTGAAGGTTCGACCCGCCTGGTGACAACTGTCACCCGCGGGTCATACGTCAATGTGGTGGAAGATGCCAGCCGCGGGCAGTCTTTGATCCCCACGCTGCGATATACCGATTTTGACCACAGCATGCATGATTCTCCCATGTACAGCCTGGCGCTCCAGATGGTCCCGGTGAAAGCCGGCGATTCGTTCTTCTATGGTTATGACTATATTGAGAAACGCCTGGTCTATATTCTTGGCAAGACCCCGCTCTTTGACGCCAATCAGGGCTTTGTGGAACTGTGCGGCTGGCAGGAATCGAACGAGAAATCCTATGGATTTTTCCACACGGAATCCGTCAACCCGATAGGCCGGTAAAAAGTATGGATGTGACCGGGCAGATTCCTGTAACACATATCATCACCGGGTTGGAAACCGGCGGCGCGGAAACCATGCTTTTCCGCCTGCTGCAGTTCACTGACCGCGAGAAATTCCCCTGCCGGGTGATCTCCATCACCGGCAACGGCCCGGTAGGCAGACAGATCGAAGACCTGGGTATCCCGGTATTCGCGCTTGGGATGAACCCGGCGGAACCTTCGCGTATCCGGCGACGGGAAATCCCTCCGCCGAA
>CAYQTY010000130.1:7327-8859 GCA_964420535.1 uncultured Leptolinea sp.
CGGCTTATCCGCGAGTTGAAGTCAAATCCTCCGGCGGTCATCCAGACCTGGATGTACCACGCCGACCTGATCGGTGGTCTGGCCGGTTGTTTTGTCCCTCACGTGAAAAGCGTATGGGGTATCCACAACAGCACGCTGGATAAAGGGACTAGCAAACGCAGCACCCGTGCCATCGTCCGGGTCAACGCGTTCCTTTCGCGGTTCATCCCCGCGAAGATTATTGCCTGCTCGCGGGTTTCACAAAAGATCCATGTGGAACGCGGATATAAAGCCGACCGTATGGTCTTTATCCCCAACGGGTTTGACCTTGAGGATTTCCGGCCGGACGCGGATGCCCGGACAAAATTGCGCGCGGAACTAGGAATACCACCTGAGGCTCCTGTCGCCGGTTTGGCCGCGCGTTTTGACCCGCAAAAAGACCACTCCACCTTCTTCGCTGCCGCGAGAAAGATGATGGCAGCGCTGCCTGATCTGCACCTTATTCTATGCGGTGACGGTATCACGCCTGACAATCCAGAATTGGCATTGATGATGGCGGATTTCGACAGGCCGGAAAACATACACCTGCTGGGGCGGCGAGTTGATATGAAATCCGTATACCCTGCATGGGACACAGCTGTATTATCTTCCAGCTACGGTGAAGCCTTCCCCCTGGTGATTGGGGAAGCCATGGCTTGCGGGCTGCCCTGCGTTGGCACGGATGTGGGCGACACGGCGGAGTTGATCGGTGTAACGGGGTTGACTGTCCCGCCGCGCGAAACGGGGCAACTGGCGGAGGCGTTGGTCAGCATATTGTCAATGCCGGAAGGCGAACGGCTGGAACTGGGGCGCAAAGCCCGAGAACGTATACTGAATAATTTTGAGATCCGGAAGATCGTCGGACTATATGAAAAAGTCTGGTCACAGGTGGCAGAAACAGAATGAATGATAACGGATACAATGAACGGCTGTTTTCAAAGGGATTTCGCGCCCGGGTGCACCTGGCCCGGTTTTCCTGGCTGCGTAAAATGGCAGCGCTATATCAGCCCGAAAAGCCACTGCGCGTAGTGGAATTGGGTTGCTTTGACGGCCGTTCCATCGATTGGCTGCCGGTCAAACCGGCGCTGTATGACGGTTTTGACGCCAATTGGGAAGGCGGATTGGATATTGGCCGCGGCCGTTACACATCAGACCCATCCATACGGTTTCATGAATGCTCTTCCCCCTCCGCGATGGCTGTAGACCTTGAAGGGTACGATATCGGAATTTCTCTGGAAACCATGGAACATGTTCCGCCGGAAATGGTGGATGATTATCTGAAGATCATGGCCGGGGCGGTAAAGGGCGCGGTGTTTTTCACGGTACCCAATGAGATTGGCCTGCCTTTTCTGGCCAAGATGACCGCCAAACAGCTTATTTATCGTGACAGCCATGACGAACCGTACACCTTTGGGGAATTCTGGAATGAAGTTTTCGGTAATACCATGAAGGTACACCGCAGTGAACACAAAGGGTTTGACTACCGCCGATTCGTGGAACAGGTGAGCCGGTGC
>CAYQTY010000131.1:0-8846 GCA_964420535.1 uncultured Leptolinea sp.
TGGGTTTCACCGGTGGGTTCCGTAACCTGGCCATTCTCGCTGCGGTAAATACTTTATTGGCTGGCGCGGCTGGCGGTATGTCTGCCATGCTGTACATGTGGTGGTTTAGCAAAGCTAAAAAACCGGATCCCGGTATGTCTGTCAATGGCGTTTTGGCCGGCCTGGTAGCCATCACCGCTCCCTGCGCATTCGTGGATATTTGGGCGGCTGTAGTCATTGGCCTGATTGCCGGTGTGTGGGTATGCGCGGCTACGGTTCTGCTGGAAAAAATGAAAATCGATGATCCCGTGGGCGCTGTCCCGGTGCACCTTTTCAATGGTTTCTGGGGTGTTCTGGCAGTTGGCATCTTTGCCAACGGAAATCCGGATACTGCCGCCTGGAATGGTGTTGCTACTCCGGTCACTGGATTGCTGTACGGAAATGGCGCTCAATTGCTGGCACAGGGTGCTGAAGCGTTATCGGTGCTCGTTGTTGTGGGTGGTCTGTCATACGTGTTCTTCAAGGTGCTCTCTGCTTTAGGTCTGTTGAGGGTCCCGGCCGACGTTGAGCTGGAAGGGTTGGACATTCCTGAAATGGGGGCATTGGGATATCCCAGGGATTGGGAACCTTCTCCTACCGCATTGAAAGGGTTGCCGGGATATAAGGGAAAATCAACATCAGTACCAGTGGCTGAAGGGTAACCTTTACTAACAATCGCAGTCGTCTTGATGAAAACCGGTCGGTCAGGGCCGGTTTTCATCGTTAATATTGCATTATCTTTATATATCTCCTGATATCGCGCCATGAGAAAATGAATATAACCCGTAAGGGTAATTTGTTGGTACCTTCGGATCAACATCCACTGATCTTTTTTTCTCTTTTTTCCTATTAAGTGCCCTTTTGGGTACTTTGGGTAACGGAAGAGGGTATGTAAAATGGTCGAAATAATTCTGTGAAAATCGGCAGGAGGTGTTCATGGCTACGTCATCGAATAGAAAAACATTGGGATTGACCGGTGTAACCGTCAGCGCAATGGCGTTGATCGCGCCGGGTGCTTTTCTCTGGATGACGTATCAATTGCAGGCATCGAGTATAGACGCAAACGGCGCCACCATGGCAGTCGACATGCTGCCGGGAATTGTCGCCGCGCTGGTCCTGGCTTTCCTGTCAGCGTTATCTTTCAGTGAGCTGGCCCGCCGGTACCCGGATACAGGCTCCGGGAACGCGTACTATTTTGCCGAGAAGGCATTCCTTGAACGTGAAAGAGGAAAAGTGCGCCAATGGGGAAAGCTGGCCAAGTTTATTACCGGGTGGGCGGCTCACTTATTCTATTGGGTATATCCGGGAGTAATGGTTGCATTTTTTACCATTCTGGTAACCTATTTGCTGGGTTTTTATGGTTTGCATCCTTCCGTTTGGGGGCAGATCATTATCGCGTGGATTTTCGCGATCACTATTGGAATGCTCGCGATGCGGGGAATTACCGGGTCAACCGTGGTATCAGTAGTGATCAACTTCATTCAACTCGCTGTATTGATCGTGTTTTCCGTATTGGCGATCAAATTCCGGCTTGATAATCCATTGACTATTCCGGCTGCCGATTGGTTTCATCTTTCCCCACAGTCTGTGTTTACGCCGCACAGTATTTCAGGAGTACTGTTTCAAGCGTCCATCGCCATCATAATTCTGGTCGGATTTGAATCGTCCACAGCGCTCGCATCTAAAGCTAAAAATCCACAGCGTGACATTCCGGTGGGGATTATCCTGGCGCTCATTATTCAAGGGTTATTTGCTTATATATTGGAATACTTTGCCGCGAATTTTGCCCTGAGCAACCACCTGGCATCTGCTGATGGCATCTTGAAAGGCATCGCGGCCGCCGCTGTATCCAGCGCCCCAATTGGTGACCTGGCTATTCAGATCGGGGATATTTTTCTGGGAGGTAACGGTTTCGCGTTCATGCTGGTAATGGCGGCCAGCGGGGCATTGGCCATTATTGGAACAACACTTTCTGCCATGAATACGGCTGTAAGGATAACCTTTGCTATGGCACAGGACCATGAATTACCTGAAATTGTCGGTTTATTGCATGAAAAGTACTCCACCCCCTTTGCCGCGGTGATCTTCTTATCCATTTTCTCCGGAATAATCGGCACGATTGGAATTTTGGGTGGTGTTTCTGCCGTCACTGGAATAGTTCTGGCGTCAAACCTGGGAACATTTGTGTTGTACGGGTTGATTTGCGCTCTCACAATCGTGGCATTCGCCGGCAAACCCGGCTCCAACGTAATCCGTCATCTGCTTATCCCAATGTTGGGATTGGCGGCTAATGTTTTACTTTTTGGATCTATATTTTTCATAGGTTTTAAATCAGGTGGAACAACCGCACAATCGACATTTGTTGCAACCTGCATAGCTGTCGGTTGGTTTATTATCAGCATAACTTACTATGTGATAAACCGTCATAGAAAAGGTCAAACGATTTTTCCGTTCATCAAACAAGCGGTTGAAGAAAAATAGGCCGTTGACTTTTAACCAATCTGTCCGATTCTGATTGGATTCGGATTTCACGGGAGATGGGGTTTTGACCAATTGTTTGCCGGATGTTGAATTCAGCGGTTTAAGCATAGCCGGCCCTGTCAGGGAAGATAACCAGGATTCTATTCTTCTGCCTGATGATGATCATGGGAGTAACCATGGTCAACTGTTCGCGATCGCGGATGGTATGGGTGGATATTCACTGGGTAATATTGCCAGCCGGATGGCTATTGACTCTGTATCTTCGGCCGTTTATTCCATGGAAAGACCCAACCCATCGGCGTTAAAAGCCGGAATTGACCGCGCAAATCTCCAGGTTTACAACACAGCTGTGAAAACCGGAGTTGGCCGAATGGGAACAACGATTACGGCCGCTTACATAATTGGTGATACTCTCCATCTTGGGCATATCGGTGACAGCCGGGCATATATGGTCCGTAACGGAAAATCCACATGCCTGACGGTTGACCATACTCAGGTGGGCGAAATGGTCAGGGCGAAATTACTTTCACCTGACCGGGTAAGAACCCACGCGAGCCGATCAGTGTTAACGCGGGCCGTAGGTATTGATCTATTTGTCCGGCCCGATATCACAAGCCACCATTTGATGGAGGGAGATCGGGTGATTCTCTGCACAGATGGGGTATGGTCCGTTATTGAAGATGTGGAATTTGGAACAAAGACTAAGAATTTCCCGGTCGAATTGATCAGTCAAAGTTTGATCGATCTGGCCTTATCACGCGACACAGACGATAACGCATCTGTTGTTGCGTTTGAGATTACCAAGCTTAACCTTCCAATCACAATACCCCAACCGCAAAAAATCAACTGGCTGCAGAAATTGAGGAAAATGACCCAATGAATGCCTATGCTATAATGAATCCCAATATGCTACAAATAGGCGACCAATTTGACCGCTATCAAATTCAAGCCCATATAGCGCAGGGGGGTATGAGTGACATTTACCGGGCATTTGATCTGGTAAATCGCCGGGAGGTAGTGATAAAGGTTCCGGATCAATCCATGTTGGGAGATCCGGCTCAATATGAACGCTTTCAACGCGAATTGGAAGTGATGGACACGCTGGATCACCCGGCCATCCTTAAAGGGCTGGGATCTGGAAAATTTAACCGCATCCCATTTCTGGTCACGGAATTCGTGGAAGGAAAGCCACTGCGCGCGTTGATAGAGACTTCCGCGCCATTACCGGTTGAGCAGGCTCTTGACCTTATTCGGAAAATTGCCGAGGGATTGTCGTATTGTCACAAAAACGACGTGATTCACCGCGATCTAAAACCTGAGAACATTTTTGTTACAGATGTCAGTCAACCGGTGATCATGGATTTCGGATTAGCGTTAACAAAGGGTGCTCACAGGGTGACATACTCAAACTTGAGCGCGACCATGGGAACACCAGATTACATGTCGCCAGAGCAAATTGACGGCAAACGCGGCGACCAGCGTACAGATATCTATGCTCTTGGAATTATTCTGTTTGAAATGCTTACCGGCCGCCCGCCATTCACCGGTGATTCACCCATGGTGGTAATGTCACAGCATTTGAATAACCTGCCTGAACGGGTGGATAAGCTGAACGCGGCGGTAACTGAGAATATTGCCGCTATTGTGGCTACCTGTCTACAGAAGGATCCGGAAGCGCGGTTTTCGTCAATGGACGCGTTGGTTGAAGCATTAGATAACCCAGAGAATGTTGATCTAAAAGTTTTGGGTCGAAAACCGGCGTCAACTGGTGGTGGACCTTCTCTGGCCATGTTGCAGATATGGAAAGGAATTGGCTTGTCCATCGGTGTTCTTATCGCGTTAGTAGTTCTCGCCTTAATTCTTCAAACCTTGAGACCATAATTTAGGAGCACGACAATGGACGGGCAATTTTCCAATGAAGATGTTGTGAAACAGACGGAAGAAAACCAAATCCGGTTTATTGATCTTCAATTTACGGATATTGTTGGTGTGGTAAAAAATATTACGATACCGGCTCATGAACTTCCGGCCGCTCTGGAACAGGGAATCTGGTTTGACGGTTCGTCCATCGAGGGATTCGCGCGAGTTGCTGAAAGTGATATGCATTTGCGCCCTGATGTCTCTACATACGCGGTTGTCCCCTGGCTAAAAGGAGATGATGCTACGGCGCGTCTGATCTGTGATGTCTACACTCCGGAAGGGCAGCCATTTCAGGGAGACCCCCGTGGCGTATTGCGGAAAGCATTAGAGGCAGCCGGTGAAATGGGTTTCAAATATTTCACCGGACCTGAACTTGAATTTTTCCTGTTCAAATCTAATGGTGGATCCGCGCCGGAGATACCAAATCCGCATGATGAGGGCAGTTATTTTGACGCGCCCTCGGATATGGCTTCCGGCTTGCGCCGGCAAATGACTTCCGCGCTGGAGGCATTCGGGCTGCAGGTTGAAGCCATGCACCATGAGGGCGCGCCCGGCCAACATGAGATTGATTTCCGTTATTCCGACGCCATAAAAACAGCTGACAGCGCCGTAACACTTCGGGTGGCATTAAAAGTTATTGCGCAACAAAACGGTTTGTTCTGTTCATTCATGCCCAAACCTATTCGCGGCTTAAATGGCTCCGGGATGCATGTTCACCAGAGCCTGACCTATGCAGCTACCGGAAGGAACGCGTTTTCTGACCCAGGCGATCCGCACGGACTGTCACTTATAGCCAAGCAATTCATAGCCGGGCAGTTATTTCACGCGCGGGGAATGTGTGCTGTACTGGCGCCATTGATCAATTCGTATAAACGCCTGGTTGCCGGATATGAAGCCCCGGTATACATCACCTGGGCGCGGATCAACCGGTCTGCCCTGATCCGGGTTCCCCGTTCGTCGGATGAATCTCTGGCACGGCTGGAATTACGCTGCCCTGACCCAAGCTGTAATCCATACCTGGCGTTTGCTGTCATGCTGGCAGCCGGTCTTGATGGTATCCGCCGAAACTTGCCAGTTCCTGAAGCTACGGAAGAAAATATTTACCTGCTTGACCGAAACTCGCGCCCTAAATCATCTATTCTTCCGGGCTCTTTGTCACACGCGCTGGATGACCTTGAGAAGGATGACGTCATCTGCCAGGCGCTTGGTCCACACGTTCTGGACAGGTTTGTCAGCGCGAAACGGTTGGAATGTGAAGATTTTCGCCTGGAAGTCACCCCATGGGAATTGAAAAAATATCTCCCCAATTATTAGCATTGGGTTTCCTTCTACATTTCTACTGAAATTTTTCAGTCGTATTTGAGCAAAATCGGGTGATTTTCTGCCTTAATATGCTCCATTTGGGTAATGTACTTGGGTAATATGGGTGAATATAATCGAGACCATAAGTTAGAAATTGGTTTTGAAAAGAAAAATTAAGGAGAGAACCACATGGCTAAGACAGTTGCAGAAGTATTGGCGTTGGCCAAAGATGTAAAGATGGTGGATATCCGTTTCACCGATCTCCCCGGTCAGTGGCAGCATTTTACCATTCCCGTTCATCGGCTTAACGCTGAATTATTCGAAGAAGGTATTCCTTTTGATGGTTCATCCATCCGTGGTTTCCAGGAAATCCATGAATCCGATATGCTTCTGAAGCCGGATCCGGAAACCGCTTTTGTCGATCCTGTGGCGAACATTCCAACCCTGGTGATTTCGTGCGATGTATATGACCCTATCACCCTGCAGCCTTACCTGCGTGATCCCCGCTACGTTGCCCGTAAAGCGGAAGCCTACTTGAAACAGACCGGTATTGCCGATACCGTATTCATGGGACCGGAAGCGGAATTCTTCATATTTGATAATGTCCGGTATTCAAACAATACCTATGAATCCTTCTATTACATTGACAGCGAAGAAGGTTGGTGGAACAGCGGCCGTGCTGACAAGCAGAACTTTGGTGGTCAGATTTCTCCGAAGCGCGGGTATTTCCCTGTTCCACCTACTGATACTCTTCAGGATGTTCGTTCTGAGATCACAATGGCTCTGGAAAAAGCCGGTGTTGAGACGGAAATCCATCACCACGAAGTGGCTACCGCCGGTCAGACTGAGCTGGGTTTGAAATTCAACACATTGACCCACCAGGCTGACACTATACTACTCTACAAATACATAGCCAAGAATGTTGCCCGCAAGAACGGTAAAACCGCTACATTCATGCCCAAACCCCTTTTCGGTGATAACGGTTCCGGTATGCACGTGCACTCCTCCCTTTGGAAGGGCAATACCAACGTTTTCTATGATGCCGCCGGCTACGCCGGTCTCTCTGACACGGCGAAATACTACATCGGTGGAATTCTAAAACATGCTCCTGCTTTGCTGGCGCTCACATCTCCTACTGTTAACTCCTTCCGCCGTCTGGTTCCCGGCTATGAAGCGCCTGTAAATCTGGCGTATTCACAGCGCAACCGTTCAGCCATCTGCCGGATTCCGGTGACAAAGAGCTCCAAAGCCAAACGCGTTGAATTCCGCGCGCCCGATCCCTCCAGCAATCCATACCTGTGCTTCTCTGCCATTCTGATGGCCGGTCTGGATGGTATTCAGAACCGTATCGATCCGGGCGAACCACAGGATAAAGACCTGTACGAACTGCCCGCTGAAGAAGCGAAGAAAATCAAGCAGGTTCCCGGTTCGTTGAGCGATGTTCTGGCTGCCCTGGAAGCGGATCACGACTTTCTGTTGAAAGGTGATGTGTTCACCAAGGATATGTTGGAAGCATACATCTCCTACAAAAAAGTGAACGAGCTGGATCCAATGCGTCTTCGCCCCACTCCTTACGAATTCAGCCTGTACTTCGATATCTAAAGCATCTGCGAGAACGACATTTCTCCTTTTCCTGAGACCGCCGAAAACTGACCGCCGACCACACTGGCCTGCTTTCAGCGTTCGGCGGTCAGGTTTAACTACACATTCTGTTTACAGGTACATGTTACAATGACAAACACGGACGGGTGGGCAGCTATGGGAATACAGGAAAACTTAATCTCCGGGGAAAATGACACACGTCTGCTGGAAGCATTAGCCAGCTTAAACCAGATCAGCGGAACCATCAACCGCATCGGGTCTGAAGATGTGATCAGCAGCGAAGATAGTTTGAGACTGATCGTCGAAAGCGCCATACGTGTGGTTCCGGGATCATCTGCTGTAATTTATACGTTTGACGAAACTCGAGATGGATTTTCAAACAGTACCCGTGTTTCTGCTGAACCAGGGGACGGGAAAATATTCGGATCTCAACCGGAATCGGATGATATACCGAGAGAGAATGGATTTGGTACCCGGGCTGTCAAGCGTCGTAGAAGCGTGCTTTCGTATGAAGAGAAAGATATCGAAATTCACCCGTATTATTCAGGATCGGGTGTAAAGGCTGTTGGCTGTTTTCCCCTGATTGTTGTGGAACAGGTAGTGGGAGTCTTATACGTCTACCTGCAGGAAAACAGGACATTTACCCGGCTCGAGTTGCTGATGCTGGATAATTTTGTCAATCAGGCCGCTATGGCGATCTATCATTCACGCCGGCTGGCCACTATGAGGCTAGATCTGGAGCAACGGGAAGCGGAAATCGAACAGCTAAACCGCGCTGGATTGTTGATCTCTTCGCGTTTGAAACTGGAAGAGACTCTCGAATCCATCCTGCAGCTTGCACTGGATTTGACCGGCGCCCATTATGGCATTTTTCGCCTGATAGACCGGGGCGGTGACAACCTGGTCACCCGCGCATATGCCGGCAATGATATGACCCGCCCGAAAACAGAGTTGTTGCCATTACGGGGAAATAGCGTGATGGCATTTGTGGCCCGAAGCCGGCAGCCGATTTTGATCAGCGACCTTCAGGCCGAACCATGGGCGAAAATCTATTACCCGTTGGATCCAGGTCTACGCATGCGCTCGGAGCTGGCTGTACCGCTAATTAATTCAAGCGGGCGTTTGGAAGGCGTTCTGAACCTTGAAAGCCCGGAACCCGGGGCGTTCAATGACAATCACAGCCATATACTCCAGACAATGGCGACATTCGCTGTGACAGCCATTCAAGAAGTCCGTCTTCTTGATGCGCTACAGGATGTGGCCCGCCTGATCATCACGCAACCCTGTGATTCTGTTCTTGAAAATGTCACGTCCTTGTCATGTGATCTTTTGAACGCGTCAGTAAGCGCATTGTGGTTGCGCGAAGACCAGGACCTTGTTTTAAAAACGTCATCCGGCGGGTTTATTCACGGAGAGTCTATCCCTGTGGAGGGCAGCCTTACCGGGCAGGCAATATTAAGCCGTGACGCAGTTGTTGCGTACGATGTACGCACAGACCCGCGCTTTCACCGGAAAGATCTGGC
>CAYQTY010000132.1:0-8837 GCA_964420535.1 uncultured Leptolinea sp.
GCCAACGAAGATTACTGGCGCAAAGAACCCATGTGGGAAGGCGGCCCCAGCGGCGTAGCCTCCATCAAACGTGTTGTGATCAAGAACGTGGATGAATGGGGTACCCGTCTGTCCATGCTCCAGGCTGGTGACGCGGATGAGATCTACACTCCCCCGCAATACCGTGCCGAAGTTGAACCGTTTGCCAAAATCACCTGCGGAACCGATGAATCCTCCTGCAAAGATGACAAAGCCGATGGTTACCTGACCTTCTTCCGCCAGCTCCCCATGCCTGCCATCACCCCTGCCCAGCTTAACTGGCAGATCAACGTTGAAGGCGGCAACCCGTACACTGGTTCCGGAGAACTTGACGGGAATGGTATTCCTGCCAATTTCTTCTCTGATATTCATGTCCGCAAAGCATTCTCCACCTGTTTCGATTACGACTCCATGGTGAAAGATGCTCTGGCCGGTGAAGGCGCCCAGGCTCAGGGTCCCATTCCTCAGGGAATGATGGGATACCTCAAAGATACCGCTCCGATCAACAAATATGATCCCGCGGCCTGCGAAGCTGAATTCAAGGCAGCCGATCTGGATGGCGATGGTATCGCTGCCGGTGAAGACGAAGACGATGTTTGGTCCAAGGGCTTCTACATGCAGCTCGCCTACAACAGCGGCAATGACACCCGCCGCCTGGCTGCCGAAATTTTGAAAGCCGGCATTGAAAAAGCCAATCCGAAATTCTCCATCGCCGTTCTGGCTATGCCGTGGCCTGTCATGCTCGAAAGCCGTCGCCAGGGCAAACTGCCCATTTACGTGGGTGGCTGGGTGGAAGACTACCACGACCCGCACAACTGGGTGAATCCTTTCCTGTATTCCCAGGGCGCCTATGGCCGTATCATCAATATGACGGATGATTACAAGACGAAATACGACGAAATCATCCTGAAGGGTGCCACCGCCAATGGTGTTGAAACCCGTACTCCGATCTACGAAGAGATCCAGAAGATGTCTCAGGAAGATGCCGTAAATATCTGGATGTACCAGATCATCGAAGGTTATCCGTTCCAGAACTGGATCAAGGGTTTCTACTTCAATCCTGCCTACGGAAATCCCGAATACGGTTGGATCTACTCTCTGTCTAAAGTAGCTCCCAAGTAATCAGTACGTTTTACAAAGATGTCATCCGGGAGCCGGTTATACCGGCTCCCGGATAAAAATCCTGTAATCCCCCTGTCTGACTGAAAAATCTTCTGACAGGTTTGTGGAGGTGCCATTTGTCAATGCTTTCCTTTATTATTCGCCGGTTATTAATTCTTCCGCTCTTGTTGCTGGCTGTGACCATTTTGATTTTTTCCATGTTGTCCATGCTCACTCCGTATGAGCGCGCTTCTTTGTACGTGCAAGACATCCCGAAGCGCCAGGGCGCGATGGAAGGTATTATCAAAAAATATGGTCTTGACGATCCTGTTCCGGTACAGTACTGGCGCTGGATGACCGGCACAAAAGATGAGAAAACCGGTGAAATTGAGGGTGGAGTATTGCGGGGTAACCTCGGATGGTCAAAAACCGGAAAAGGTACAGTCTGGGAAGTTATCGGCCGGCGCCTGCCAGCTACGGCTGAACTGGCTTTGTGGACCGCTCTTCCCATGGTGGGTATAGGTATTTACCTGGGTATCGTATCTGCTGTGAATCACAATAAACTGATTGACCAGGTCTTACGCGTATTCAGTATTGTTGGCTGGTCAATCCCCGTTTTCGTTTTTGGTTTACTTGTTCTGCTGTTTTTCTATGCTCAACTGGGATGGTTTCCGCCTGGAAGGCTATCCGATTGGGCAAACCAGGTTGTCCAATCATCCCAATTCATTCGATACACCAACATGAATTCCATTGATGGCTTGCTGAATGGCCGGTTGGATATTTTCTGGGACGCGTTACGTCACCTTGTATTGCCTGTTTTGACTCTGGCTTACCTTGACTGGGCCTACCTGTTGCGGGTTACCCGATCATCCATGTTGGATACATTGAACCAGGATTACATGACCACAGCCCGGGCGAAAGGCTTAAGCGAACGGAAAGTGATTTCGCGTCATGCCGTTCCCAACGCGTTGATCCCGGTAGTCACTGTAGGCGCGTTGATGTTGATCGCGCTCTTAAATGGTGTTGTAATCACCGAAACGATTTTCAATATATCAGGAATGGGTTCATTCCTGGCTGAAGCTGCCCTTTCGTTGGATGTAGTCTCCGTTCTGGGTGTGACTATGTTCAATTGTTTGATCTTATTAGTTGGTAATTTGCTTGTGGATATTATGTACGGGATCATTGATCCGCGTATCCGCTTACAGTAAACCACAGCTTGGAACGAGGAATCCATGGATGTAATTAGACGATTAATCAAAAATCCCACATCTCTGATTGGCATTGTTCTTTTGCTGGGGTTCATATTTGTTGCCATCGCGGCGCCGGTCATTGCGCCACCGGAAAAAAATTCCCGGAATGTTTATATCATTCCGCGGGATGGTTTCAGCAATCAACCTAAGGCGCCGAGTGAAGAACATCCCATGGGGACAACGGAAGGCCAGTATGACATTCTGTACGGCGTTGTTTGGGGAACAAGGACCGCTTTCCGGGTGGGTATAGTAATCACCCTCATCACCACTCTAATGGGATTAATCGTCGGCTCATTGGCCGGCTTCTACGGCGGATGGGTTGATGAAGTTTTAATGAGAATAACGGAAGTATTTCTAGTCTTCCCGTTTCTATTGGCTGCCATCACGTTGACATCTGTTTTGCAGACTGTGTACGGCAGGGGTGAATCAAATTTCCTCGTCTATATGGCAAAAGGCTTGGCTATGCTCACATTCTTCCAGAGCCCGACCACGAACCTTGATCCTATTCAAATCCAGATATTGACCGGTATGCTGGCTATTATCGTATTTGGATGGATGACCTACGCCCGTGTAATTCGCGGAAATATTCTTGCTGTAAAAGAACAGGAATATGCTGTAGCCGCGAAATTGATTGGCGCCAGCGATATTCGTATCCTCTTCCGTCATCTTCTGCCCAACGCGGTATTCCCGGTTGTCGTTCTGGCTTCCATGGATATCGGCTCATACGTATTGACATTCGCGGCTTTGAGCTTTTTGGGCCTGGGCGCACAGCGCGGTTACGCGGACTGGGGCCAGATGATCAGTTTTGCCCGCAGTTGGATCCCTTCACTGGGATCTTACTGGTACATTGTTGTTTACCCGGGCATTGCGATTATCCTCTTCGTTCTGGCATGGAACCTGGTAGGCGACGCCCTGCGCGATTTGATGGATCCGCGGTTGCGCGGCCGGGGAAATGATTAAGCGTGATAAAACAAAGACCCTGAAACGAAAAATTTCAGGGTCTTTTCATATCTCAAAACGATGACAGAAGATCAGATTACTGAGTCCCAAATTTTCCTGATAAATGCCTTCTATATGGTTGACTTAATATCACCTTAATCCCCACTCGAATAAGTCAAATTGCACGCTTTACTTAAGACTATTTGCAAAGGCATCAGGGAAATTTACCACTTCCTGTAATTAATTCCGGTAAGTAATATTTATAGTATGTTGGAGAAGACCCTTTATGAAATGACATTGTTCTCAGGGTTCGATCGGGAGAACGTAAGCCGGATCGTTCCGATCCTTCAAACATGCCAATTTTCAAAAGATACTCTGATATTTCAACAGGGATCCGAAGCCAGGAATTTTTATATTTTGCTTTCAGGTGAAGTGGTTGTTAAATATAAGCCCTACGACGGAGAAGCCCTGGTCATTGGCCATATCTGTCCGGAAGACCTGTTTGGGTGGTCTGCTGCGCTTGGACGGCCAAAATACACATCTTCGGCAGTAGCTATCCTGCCATGTGAAGCTGTTTGTGTTTCTGTTGAACAAATGCGAAAATTCTGCGAAAATAATCCCTCATTGGGGCGTCAACTGCTGGAAAGAATGGCTTCAGGGATCGCTTTCCGGCTGAGAAGTACATATGAAGAAGTTCTAGGGTTATTGACAAGGGGTATGGATCTGGTGAAAGATGTCTGAGGAGGCTGACCTGTGACAATTATCCCCCCGGAATTTACTGACCAGGAACGTATGCAGGCTTTGATCGATAAATTGGACGCGTATATCAGCCAGTACCACGGCGGCTCAGTGGAACTGGTCAGCTATCAGAATAATGAAGTAAAAGTCCGACTGGGAGGGGCATGCCTCGGTTGCCCGCTCTCGCCTGTCACATTACATGGATGGGTGGAAGGAACGGTCCACCAATTCTTTCCGGAAATCCATGTAATTGAGGAAAAGTGATTATCTGCACTGACAGACCACGATCACTTCACTAAATCAGGTAGATATAAAGTCAAGTTTTACAACTGTGCGTTTGCCGGTTTCAACTCTGATCGTATCCGTCACTTTGCCTGTAAAACTGGTGTGAAGCGCTTCAAAGTTTATATATGGCTCCGCTGGAAAAACCACGGGAATAGAATGCACCCGTTTTCACATCCGTTTCCACTCCAATTGCTGGAAGACGGAAATTAAGTGTTTCCACGCCGGTTTTATGATCCGCGATCAGAATACTCATCCAGCATAATCCCTGCATACCTCTAGTGAAACTGGCCGGGATTCGGGATGAAGTTTTTGGATTGATCCCCGTAAGTGCTTCGAGCGGCTTCGCGCCTTCTTAAAGCAACTTTGATATTCCTGATATGGATCACGTAGAGAATACACTATTGCTTCTTCATGCTAGAATTAAACCAATACATCTGAAAAAGTGAGAGATGACCGTGGAAAATAATGCGGAAGAGAGCAGCGCCATAACGAGTGGACAGGTCAGCGGTATGGAGGAAAAAACCGGAGAGCAGGGATTGTTTTCTGCGTTCATCAACCGGATGTGTGCCGCGAGCAACTGGGCGGTCCGCGAGTTGGATGACGAACATGCCATCATAGAATTTACGCTGGACCAGACCCGATCACAAACTCTGTTCATTTTTTCTTTTGGAGACGAACTTGAATTCTCCGTTCCCAGCTTTGCTGCCTTCGATTCTCTGGAAGATGTGCCCCATTTCATTTCATCAACATTATTGCAGGTGAATGCCAAAACAAAAATTGGTTTCTGGTGCCTGGAACAAATTGGCAATAAGATGGTTTTTTCCTATATGCATAACGCCCACATGAATTTGGTGGACGAAAAGCAATTTATCGATATTGTAATGACACTCGTCCAACGCGTTGACGAGTTTGAAACCCTGCTGATGAAAATGTCAGCCAGCGGTGACCCGAAACAGCAAAATGTTCAGTAGATAACCGGCTGATTACAGGTGTGACTCAGCCCGCCGTTCCCATTCTTTGGCCGCTGCGCGGATCAGCTCGCGGGCGGAATCATTGGTTACAGCGTCAATTCCATTGAAGTGTTCCTGGTCCACCCAGACGATCACACCCTGATTGCGTTCTTCCACCAATTTGATCCGGCGGCTGGGGTTATCTGAACGTTGAATGATGTCCTGCAATATTTCGTCGATCTGTTCAACCATGGATACAGCCGGCTTTTTTGCTGTTTCTACCGCGGTTTTGGGGGCTGCAACAGCCGCCGCGTACGGCGCCGGAGGAACAGGCGGTTGGACTCCGATTGTTGAGACGGGCAATGGCGGCACCGGAGTAGGGGTGACGGCAGTCGCCGGCACTGGAGGTTGCGGAACGGGAACCGGCAACGGGTCTGTTTTCACCGGAGTGGCCGCAGAAGCCATCCGGGAGGGTTCAGCTGCTGCGGTAGTCACCTGCGGAACTGTGGCTGCCGGAACAGGCGCCGGTATTACGTCTGTGGCCGGAATACCAATCCAGACGGCCAGTTCTTTTAATAGGTCAATGAACCTTTTCTTTTGAGCGGGATTCAGAGGGGCAGAAGTGGCCAGTAAATGACCGCTGGTTTCCACATGGATGGCTCCGCTTTGTTTCTCACGGTACAACCGCAAGAGCTCAGTAAATTTCGCCGGATCCGCAAGAGGAGGAGGTGCAGATTGTTCAACCACGGGGGCCGTTAATGTTGACCGGAGCAACTCTTCTTTTTCTGCGAATTTTCGCTTATATACCACCAGGCTGACGTATCTGCCGACGAAAAAGCCAATGATCAAAAAGACAAAAACCATGACGATGGTGAAACTGACTGGCAAACCTGAGCTCATTAGTCTACCCCTTTCGGCTGGCATTTCGGACAGAAATGGGTCCCTCGTTGACCGGTAACGATCCGTTCTATTGGCGACCCACAGACACGACAGGGCTTGCCCGTCTGCTGGTATACCCGAAAATTGTTCTGGTAACCGCCACCTTTATAAACCCAATCAATACTGGCGCCGTTGTTGTTGATGCCATCCATCAGTGTTTCCCGAATAGTTTCAAGAAGCCGGCTGGCTTCCTGAATGGAAAGCGTGTTGGATAACCTGAGTGGATGGATACCTGCACGAAACAGGCTTTCATCCACATAAATATTTCCCAATCCGGCGATAAATGATTGGTCTAATAATAATGATTTTATATGTTTTTTCTTACGATGCAAGTTTTGATAAAAAATACCCGGTGTGAACGTCAGGTCAAAGGGTTCAGGGCCCAGATTTCCGGTCATTTCAGATGGATCGCGAGTCAACCATACCCGTCCGAATTTCCGGGTGTCGTTAAATGCCAGACTGTGACCATCCTCGAAATAAATGACCAATCTGTCATGAGGCGCCGGTGCCGGCACAGGAGGGACATTCACCCGCAGATCACCACTCATCCGTAGATGGATCAATAGAAACTCGGCATCCAGGTGAATGACCACATACTTACCACGGCGGGTGACATCCGTAATCTGTTGACCGGTAAGTCGGCGAGAAAAATCCTCCAGATCCGGGTATGCCAGTGTTCTGGTCCAGCATACGTCCACCGATTGGATCCGGCGTTGCATTATGGAAACATCGCCGCGCCCGCCGTTACGCAGGGCGCGGACTATGGTCTCTACTTCCGGAAGCTCCGGCATGGATGCCGCCTATTCGTTAAACAGAGCGCCCACAGAGCGGCCTTCATTGGCGCGCATGATCACTTCACCCAGCAGGCGTGAAACAGATAGTACCTTCAAACGATCTCCAAACCAGGCCATTTTTTCGGCTGGAACCGGTATGGTATCCGTTGTAACGAATTCAGTCACAGGGAGTTTGGAAAGAACCTGAGGAGCCGGGTCTGAGAGAACAGGGTGGACGAAAACCATGTAGACGTTTCTGGCTCCACAGCTTTTCACCAGGTTGACAGCCTGTACCATGGATCCGCCGGTGTTGATCTCATCGTCGACAATAATGGCGTCACGATCCTGAACATCGCCAATAAAGGTCAACGCTTCCGCTTTGGAGTCGTTGGAAACGCGGCGCTTTTCAATGAACGCCAGCGGGACATCCAGTTTCTGGGCAAAGTTGCGGGCTTTTTTGGCAAAACCCAGATCGGCGGTGACTACAACCGGTGACTGCATGGTGGGGAGCTTTTTCTTCAGGTAGTCTGTGAGAATGTAGAAAGCTGTCATCACATCACCGGGGATGGAGAAGAAGCCTTGTATCTGGCCGGCGTGCAAATCCATGGTGATGTAGCGGTCGGCGCCTGCCACTTCGATCATGTCACATACCAGGCGGGCGGTAATGGGAATGCGGGGCTGGTCTTTTTTATCGGAGCGGGCATAGCACAGGTACGGAATCACGGCTGTGATTCGGGCGGCGGAATCCAGCCTGAGGGTTTGCAGCATGATCAGCATTTCCATCAGGTTTCGATGGACCGGGGCGGATGTGGTCTGAATAACATAGCAATCCTGCCCGCGGACGCTGGTATGCAGTTGAACGAATAAATTGTCATTCGGGAACATGATCACATCGCGTTCACACAGGGGCATGCGTAGATACCCGGCGATGTTGGATGCCAGCTCCGGGCATCCGGTTCCCGCATAAAGTTTTATGTCTCCATACTGAATCCGGTCGTGCCGGACATGTGGTGCATTGGACATGTAATCCTCCTGACCTGGTGTTATACCCTGGCATCCTGCCATTCATCGCGCAGGACACTCATAATATGTGTGTCAATAAATCGACCGTTCTTATAAATGTCCTGCCGTAGACGTCCTTCTTCAACAAAACCGGCTGCGATGTACGCTTTTCTTGCCCGTTCGTTGGTATCAAACACATACAGATACATCCGGTTGAGGTTCAGGTCGTTAAATCCGTGCCGCAGCATCAAATGCATAGTTTCACGGCCATACCCGTTACCCCAGTAATTCTTTTCACCAATACAGATCGCGATTTCCGCTGACCGGTTCTTCCAGTCCACGTCATGAAGGTGGGTTACACCGATGGTCTTGACGGCGGTTTCATCGAGAACGTCGATCATATAGTAATGTTCTTCGGCGGGGCTGGCGATCATTTTCTGATACCAGGCTTCCTCCTCTTTAATTGATAAAGGAGCATACCTTAACATATTCTCGATGACTTCAGGGTCGTTAAGCCATCGAACCATAGCCGGAATGTCTTCCGGCTCCATGGCACGCAGCTTTATCCGTTTACCCGGCAGCATATATGCAGTAATCCTTTATTTATTACGGGTCAAGCCGGTTGGGGCCGCGGAAGACAAATACCGCTTCACGCACGTTGTCGAGGTGCAGCATAACCATCAACAGACGGGAAAGCCCCATACCAAAACCGCCATGAGAAGGGCAGCCGTATTTGAAATAATCCAGGTAGGTGGCAATGAGATCGAGATTGAGGCCTTTTTCAACAGCCTGTTTCTCCAGAATATCGCGGCGGTGCTCTCGTTGGGCGCCTGTGGTGATCT
>CAYQTY010000133.1:0-474 GCA_964420535.1 uncultured Leptolinea sp.
TACAATCACACCATCCTGCCGCTGGCATCCAGACGTGATAAGAAGACGCAAATTGTATGGGGAATGCGCGAGTTTAAGACCCGATTCGGGCACGCGGCGGAGGGGATATGGCTTCCGGAAGCGGCTGTTGACACGGAGACACTCTCCGTGGCGTACGATTGCGGCGTCGGGTACGTCATTCTGGCTCCGTGGCAGTGCGCTGACCATAGTAAAGACTTGAACCTGCCCGGGTGGGTTGACCTTGGTGCCGGCAAACGGATCGCTGTTTTCTTTTACAATCAGTCCCTTTCCACCCGGGTAAGCTTTGACCCGGGTTCCACACGCAACGCTGATGAATTTCTGGTAAATGCCATTCTGCCTGAGTTCTCAAACGGCTACGGCGAACCTAAAGACCGATTTCTAATCATCGCATCTGATGGCGAATTGTACGGCCACCACCAGCGGTTTCGTGACCGGTTCCTGGAACGATTAACA